>NZ_JARWGH010000035.1:0-48224 GCF_036528765.1 Rhizobium sp. BR 362
TCTCTGCCAATCCCGCAAGCTCCGCCGCCCACGTTTCTCTTTCTTCCTATCTTCAATTGTCAAATAACAGACCAGAAAACCCGGTCGAATATCCTTCCCGCAAGCCCAAGCACCTAAGCCCAGAACCATCAATCAGCATCGCAGCCAATCCAGGAAACTCTAGAGCGAGAGACTTCGTCGCCAGCAGCGCCGCCGCCCTCGTCAGTGATCGGGCTTATAGACCCCAGCCCCGAGCATAGTCAACAGGCGATTTTGAAAAAAATCAAAAAACATGCAAATGCTTGATTCTTATGAGAGTTTTATGAAGGCCGCCTGTAATCGGCCAAGTCGGGCACCAAAATCCTCTGATATCGCCACTGCCGTGTGCTGCTGCCGCCCTATTGCACGCAGAATGTCGTAAAAAATGACAATGCTCGGCTCTTGAACCCAAGTCCGCCGACACCAGATATCGCCGGCCAGCGCCGGAACCAGGCACTTGCGGCATTCAAACACTCCACAAGCGAGATGCGTCCGATTTGACTCGCCCGTCATAAATATGCACATCTTCGCCCCAGCCATACGGCTCGCATAAAGGAACCGGATCTCGATTGGCATGATGACGGACAAAATAATGCTCCGATCGCTCGGCAACGAGCCGCCAATCCTGGCCGACGGCAGGCGAGCGCCAGACCGGCGCGAGGTTTCCATCCGCTGGCTCTCGGGCACCTTCCTTACCGGTATCACCTCCAGCATCTTGATGGGCGTCGCTTTGTTTGCGGCCCTCGATGGACGCCAGCAGCTCGCCATTCCCGCCGAAGCCTACGCCATGTCCGACAGCGGCAAGCATGACAGCGCGGAGGATCAGGTGACGCGCGGCGGCCGCCTTGTGCCGACGGCAATCGCATCCAAGCCTTCCGACCGCAATATACTGGAAGTCTCGACGGTGGTGCGTGATGGCGACAAGGAAGTGGTCCGTCGCCAGCCCTTCGCGCATGTGAAGATCGCACTCGCCACCAAGCGCGTCGCCACCGAAAGCTATCCCGCCTTCGATCCCCTGGCGATCTTTTCCGCCGATGAAAACATTCCGCCGGCCGCCAATCGCACCGGCGCGATCTATGGTTCCGACGTGGAATCCGAGGTCAGTCTGAAGACCGTGCCGTTTCCGGCCAAGGACGTGCCCTTTCCGCTTGCCGGTTCCATGTCGCTCGATGAAGTCGAGGCGAATGTTCGCTCCAACGGTTCCGTGCTGATCGACGGCAATACCCAGCTTTCCGCGCTCTATTACGTCGATCCGCGCCGTTTCGCGACCGATGACACCGATGTCGATCTGACGGCCGGGCTTGCCGCCCGCATCGTCGAGGAGAACATGTCGGTATCCGCTCCCGAAGCGGTCACGCCGCAGACGCAGGAATTTGCCGACGACATCATTCCGGTGCGCGAAGACACGCCGATCACAACGGCGCTCATCAATGCCGGGTATCTCAAAGCGGATGCCGCCGACATTGCGGCCAAGATCGAGCCTTTGTTCGGCTCCTCCGATCTTTCGGGCGGCGACGTGCTGCGGATCGGCATCCTGCAGAAGGGCGAGCAAGCAAAGATCATCCGCGCCAGCATCTACCGCGGCACCAAGCATGTGCTGACGGTCGCCGAAAATGACCACGGCGATTTCGTCGCTGGCAGCGAGCCCCCGATGCTCGACGCCATCGCCACTGCCTTTGACAATGACGCGCCCATAACCGCCGCCGGCCGCGATTTGCCGAGCGTTTATGACGGCATCTATCGGGCTGCCCTCTCCTACGGCATGACCCAGGAGATGGTGGCGCAGATCATCAAGCTGCTTGCCAGCAACGTCGATTTCCAGGCGCAGTTGAAGCCTACGGATTCGCTCGAAGCCTTCTTCTCCGTCGAGGACGAAAACGGCCAGGCGACGGCGGATTCGGAATTGCTCTACGTCAACGCCAAATTCGGCGACACCGTTACCCGTTTTTATCGTTTCGAAGATCCGGACGATCATTCGATCGATTACTTCGACGAAAGCGGCAAGAGCATCCGCCAGTTCCTGCTGCGCAATCCCGTCCCGACCGGCATCTTCAAATCCGGCTTCGGCATGCGCCGTCACCCGATCCTCGGATTTGCGCGCATGCATACCGGCGTCGATTGGGCGGCACCCCGCGGGACGCCGATCATCGCCGCCGGCAACGGCATCGTCGAAAAGGCCGGCTGGGATTCCGGCGGCTTCGGCAATCAAACATTGATCCGCCACGCCAATGGCTACGTCTCCTCCTACAACCACCAGAGCGCCATCGTCAAAGGCATCGTGCCGGGCGCGAAGGTGGTGCAGGGCCAAGTCATCGGCTTCATCGGCTCGACCGGTCTCGCAACCGGACCGCATCTGCATTACGAACTGATCGTCAACGGCACCAAGGTCGACCCGCTACGCATCCGCCTGCCCGGCGGCAAGACGCTGGATGGCGACGCGCTCGCCAAATTCGAGGAGGAGCGCAAGCGTATCGACACGCTCCTGAGCGACGACAAGTCCAAGCAGGTCGCGAGCAAGGATTGATATCCTGATAAGGATTTTCTAAAGGACCTCGCGCTCCAGCAGAGCGACCAGCTCGGCAACGGCATCATCCGCGCTTTTGTAGGCGGTATCGACGACGATCTGTCGTCCGCCCCAATCCTCATAGGTTCGGTTGACGATCTCATCCCAGGACGGCTTTACGAGACCTTCGACATCCGTCACGCGCGTTTCGGCACGTCGGCGATGCTCGACCTTGTCGGAACAGACGACTTCCACCTCGATCGCGCGTGTACCGGCTCGTTTTGCGACCTGCAGCCAGGCATTGCGCGTTATGCCTATCGGATTGACCGAATCCGCGATCACCGTTCTTCCGAGACGCAGATTGTCTTCAGCGATCCCATAGGCAGCCATATAGCCGGCGGGGCCTACCTCGGCCTTCAGCATGTCCGAATCTCGGAATGCCTGCTCGATCGTGTCCACCCGAACATGCACCGCTTGCAACCGCTTCGCGAGCGAGAGCGCTGTCGTGGTTTTCCCGCTGCCCGGCAAACCGCCGAAGATGACAAGCATGATCCCCCCTCCGAACATCCTCCAAAGTCCACCGTAACATCACAGAAGCGGACCGTTGCTGCAAGGCGGCTTCGAATAGGTCTGAAAAACAAAATGGCGGCCCGAAAGCCGCCATCTCATGGATCGATGCGTTGGTACAGCCGCTTATGCCGCGGCGCTGACCGGCTGACGCGGGCGGAACAGCAGCCTGTCCGTACCGCCGGTGACCTTGACCACCGATCCATCCGGCACCTGACCGGAAAGGATCTGCTCGGCAAGCGGGTCCTGGACATATTTCTGGATCACCCGCTTCAGCGGCCTTGCGCCATAGACCGGATCGTAACCCTTGTTGGCGAGCCAGTGGCGGGCATCCTCGTCGAGCTCGAGCGTAATCTTGCGTTCGGACAACAGCTTCAACAGCCGCTCCAGTTGGATGTCGACGATGGCACCCATTTCATCGCGCTTCAGACGATGGAACAGGATGATTTCGTCGACACGGTTCAGGAATTCCGGCCGGAAATGCGACCGGACCACGTCCATCACCTGCTCGCGCACTAGGTCGCTGTCATCCCCTTCCTTCAATTGGGTCAGGTATTCGGCGCCCAGGTTGGAGGTCATGATGATCATCGTGTTGCGGAAATCGACCGTGCGGCCCTGGCCGTCCGTCAGACGCCCGTCGTCCAGAACCTGAAGCAGGACGTTGAAGACATCGGGATGCGCCTTCTCGATCTCGTCGAACAGCACGACCTGATAGGGCCGGCGGCGGACGGATTCGGTCAGCGCGCCGCCTTCCTCGTAGCCGACATAGCCGGGAGGAGCACCGATCAGCCGGGCGACGGAGTGCTTCTCCATGTACTCCGACATGTCCATGCGCACCATCGCCGTCTCGTCATCGAAGAGGAAGCGGGCGAGCGCCTTGGTGAGCTCCGTCTTGCCGACGCCGGTCGGGCCGAGAAAGATGAACGAGCCGATCGGGCGGTTCGGATCCTGCAGACCTGCGCGCGAGCGGCGAACCGCGCGCGAGACCGCCTGCACGGCATCGCCCTGTCCGACGACCCATTTTGCGAGTTCGTCTTCCATCCGAAGCAGCTTGTCGCGCTCGCCTTCCAGCATCTTGTCCACGGGAATCCCGGTCCAGCGGGAAACGACATGGGCGATATTGTCGGCGGTGACGACTTCCTGCACCATGGAATCGCGACCGCCGTCCTGCTCTTCGGCAGCCTGAAGATCCTTTTCCAAATTCGGGATCACGCCATAGGCAAGCTCACCGGCGCGCTGGAATTCACCCTTCCTCTGCGCGATCGCCAATTCGTTCCGGGCTTCGTCGAGCTTTTTCTTCAGATCGGCTGCAAGGCCCAGTTTCTGCTTCTCGGCCTGCCACCGCGCGGTCAGCGCATCGGCTTCCTCTTCAAGCGTCGCAAGGTCGGTCTCCAGCCGCTTCAGCCGGTCGGCCGAGGACTGGTCGGTTTCCTTCTTCAGCGCCTCGCGCTCGATCTTGAGCTGGATGATGCGGCGATCGAGTTCGTCGAGTTCTTCCGGCTTCGAATCCACCTGCATGCGCAGACGCGCGGCGGCTTCGTCCATCAGGTCGATGGCCTTGTCCGGCAGGAAGCGGTCGGTGATGTAGCGGTTCGACAGGGTCGCAGCGGCCACCAGGGCGGCATCGGCGATGCGGACCTTGTGATGCTGCTCGTATTTTTCCTTAAGGCCGCGCAGGATCGAGATCGTATCCTCGACCGTCGGCTCTTCGACCATGACCGGCTGGAAACGACGGGCGAGCGCGGGATCCTTCTCGACATGCTTGCGGTATTCGTCGAGCGTGGTAGCGCCGACGCAATGCAGCTCGCCACGGGCAAGCGCTGGCTTCAACAGGTTCGAAGCATCCATGGCGCCATCGGCCTTGCCGGCGCCGACCAAGGTATGCATCTCATCGATGAAGAGGATGATCTCGCCATTTTCGGACTGCACTTCGTTGAGCACGGCCTTCAGCCGCTCTTCGAACTCGCCGCGGAATTTCGCGCCGGCAATCAAGGCACCCATGTCGAGCGCCATCAGTTTCTTGTCCTTCAGCGATTCCGGCACATCGCCGTTGACGATGCGCAGCGCCAGCCCTTCGACGATCGCCGTCTTGCCGACGCCGGGCTCGCCGATCAGAACCGGATTGTTCTTCGTGCGGCGGGACAGGACCTGGATGGTACGGCGGATTTCGTCGTCGCGGCCGATCACCGGATCGAGCTTCCCCTCGCGAGCCTCGCCAGTAAGGTCGCGGGCATATTTCTTCAAGGAGTCGAAGCCCTGTTCCGCATTGGCGGAATCAGCGGTACGACCCTTGCGGATATCGTTGATGACCTGGTTGAGGCCAACGGGCGTAACGCCGGCCTTCTTCAGGGTGGCTGATGTCGATGCCGAGGGCTCCATCGCCAGGGCCTGCAACAGGCGCTCGACAGTGACGAAACTATCGCCAGCCTTCTTGGCGGCTTCTTCGGCCGTGGTAAACACCTTGGCGAGCGGCTGCGCAAGATAGACTTGCCCATCGCCACCGGACACTTTCGGCAACTTGGCAAGTGCGGCGTCATTGGCAAGGCGCGCAGCTTTGGCATCGCCGCCGGCGCGTTCGATCAACGACGCGGCCATACCCTGATCGTCGTCCAGAAGCACCTTCAGCACATGCTCGGGAGTGAATTGCTGGTGACCCTGCGCCAGCGCATTGGTCTGTGCGGATTGCAAAAAGCCACGCACCCGCTCGGAGTATTTTTCAATATTCATATCGGACCTCCATGAATCGTTCTGCCCTTAATGGCGCAGACCGATGACTGAGATTGAGCCCCCTGAAAAGGCAGACCCCGCCCGCCGCCTATTGGGATTTGCGGCAAAGCAACTGGGGAGAATATGGGAGGAGTTTTGAAAAGTTTAAAGAGCAACAGAAATGAAAAAACCCCGGCCTCACACCGGGGTTTCGCAGATATGGAATAGATACTCCGCGCCTATCGCGGCCACCTTTGCGCTCGGAACAGTTCTTATTCCGAACCGGCTTCGGCCAAGGCGGGCGTGTCGCTCGCGGCAGCTTCGCCGTTGCCTTCGCCATCGGCGCTACGGCGCGGCTGGCGACGGGGACGGTTGCCGGCGTTGCGGCGGCGCGGCTGGCGCTCGGTCGCAGCGGCAGGCGTCTCTTCTTCGATCGCCACTTCGGCCGGAATACCTTCGATCACCGGCTGCGGGCCGGTGCCATCGATGACTTCCGGCTCGGGAGCGGGAGCCGCAGCGGCAGCCGGAGCAGGCTGCTGGCGTGCTTGAGGCGCAGCCATCTGCGGCTGGTCATCCATCTCGGTTGCATCGATATCATCGATGTCGCGGTCGGCATTGTCACGATCATTGTAGTTGTGATGCTCGTCACGCTGATAGCGTTCCTGCATCTGCGCCTGGGCGCTGGCGATGATCCGGTTATAGTGTTCAGCGTGCTGGAGATAGTTTTCCGCCATGACGCGGTCGCCGGAGCTTTGCGCATCGCGGGCGAGAGCCGAATACTTCTCGGCAATATGCTGCGCGGTTCCGCGAATTTTCACATCCGGACCGGAGCTGTCGTAGGTCCTGGTCAGCGGGTTCGAGCCCTTGCGGTTGAAATTGTTGTTATTGTTATTTCCGCCGCCGCCGCCGTTGTTGTTACCACGCCCCCGACCGCGCTTATTCTGCTGTCCTGGCCTCATAGATCCTTCACCTGAATTCTCTTAGTTGGGATGAAATTATGCACGGCACCTGCCGCCGTGGCCGGAACCTTCCAAGCCAGGGCCTGCGTGCCGCAAGCAAACTGCGCCTTATGCGCCTGTCTGCCGCTCGACTACGTCAGATTAACTGATCACGCATTGGGTTATCTTCAACCTTTGACACTCTTACCAGAGAGTGGATCCCCGAGGCTGTCCAAGAGAGGCGAATCGTCTCGCCTATTCCCAGCCGCCCAACGCGTGAGCGCAACCTATATTGCTTCCTCAGGAAATCCAAGCCTTTTCTTTGCGATAACAACAAGGTCCAACGGACCTGCAGCAAATTGTCGCGTCAATCATGATGTTTAAACACGAGAACTCGGTCGTTATGGCCATAGTCTCGAACTGCGTCGATAAGGAAAAATCCTGCTCCTTCAAAAACCGAAGTCACCGTTTTGCGCTGATTATGGCCGATTTCCACTCCGATGATACCATCCCGATGTAGAAACCGCGCCGCGTCCTTTGCGATTGCTCTATATGCATCCAGCCCATCAAGGCCACCGTCGAGAGCTGCCGGAGGATCGAAATTCTTTACTTCTGGAGCGAGAGTGGAAATGACACTGGACTCAATATAGGGCGGATTTGAGACAATCACGTGAAATCGACCGTGGATGGCTTCAAACCAGCTTCCCTGCACAGTATCAAACCGTGCCGCCAAGCCATTGCGCGCTGCATTCGCCCGCGCCGTTTCCAAAGCTTCGCCGGAAATATCGGAACCGATACCTGTCGCCTGCGGACATTCGTGGAGCAAAGCAAGGCAAATGGCCCCGGTTCCCGTTCCGATATCGAGTATATGGATATTCCCGACCTCTAATGCAAGACGTCGCGCATGCGGAAGTATCGTATCGATCAAGATTTCCGTATCGGGCCGAGGCTCCAGCGTCGCCGGCGAGAGTTTCAACGGCAGGCCATAGAATTCACGTTCGCCTAGAATGCGATGCACCGGCTCGTGGTTGAGCCGCCGCGCCACCGCCGTACGGGCCGTTTCCACGAGATCCGGCGTCACCATATCGGAACCACGGGTGACGAGCTCCGTCGATGACAGATCGAGAAGGCCACCGACGAGGATGCGGGCTTCGGTGGCCGGATCATCAAGATCGGCCTCGATGAAGCGGGCGCGCACCTCCTGGAAAAGCTCCCCGACGGTCGGCCCCTGCCCGCTGCTCATGCTTGTTCGCCGAGCTGGGCGAGCTGGCTCGCCTGATAATCCGCCAAAAGCGCATCCACCACCTCGTCGATTTCGCCTTCCATCATCCGGTCAAGCTTATAGAGCGTCAGGTTGATGCGGTGGTCGGTAACCCGGCCCTGCGGGAAATTATAGGTTCGGATACGCTCAGAGCGGTCGCCGGAACCGACCTGACTCTTACGGTCGGCGGATCGTTCGCTGTCGGCGCGCTGACGCTCCATGTCGAAGAGACGCGACCGTAGGACCTGCATTGCCTTGGCGCGGTTTTGATGCTGCGATTTTTCCGAACTCGTCACCACAATCCCCGAAGGAAGATGGGTGATGCGTACGGCCGAGTCCGTCGTGTTGACGTGCTGGCCGCCGGCGCCGGAAGAGCGCATGGTATCGATGCGAATATCCTCGGGGCGGATTTCGATATCGATTTCCTCGGCCTCCGGCAGCACGGCGACGGTCGCCGCCGAGGTGTGGATACGCCCACCCGCCTCGGTTTCCGGCACGCGCTGGACGCGATGCACGCCGGATTCGAATTTCAGCCGCGAAAACACGCCCTTGCCGCTGATCGTCGCGATGATTTCCTTGTAGCCGCCGGCTTCGCCTTCGCTGGCCGAGAGGATTTCGACCTTCCAGCCGTTATTGGCCGCAAAGCGCTCATACATGCGGAAGAGATCGCCAGCGAAAAGCGCCGCTTCCGAACCGCCGGTGCCGGCGCGAATTTCGAGGATCGCGCTCTTTTCGTCGGCGGCATCCTTCGGCAGCAGCAGAATCTGGATATCTTGCTCCAGCGTCTCGATCCGCTCCTTGACCTCTGGCAATTCCATCTCGGCAAGATCCCGCATCTCGCGGTCGACGGACTTGTCGGTGAGCATGGTTTCAAGATCTGAAGCCTCGGCGATCGCCTTCTCGTAGTCGCGGATTTTGGTGACGATGGGCTGAAGTTCGGAATATTCGGAAGCAAGCTTCACATAGACATCCGCCGACGGACCGGCCGACATACGCGCTTCGATCTCACCGAAACGGCGCTCCAATTCGCGCATTTTTTCAATGGGAAGATTCGCCACCCCACACTCCGATTCTTCTTATTCGTTCTGTTCTACAATGGAATATTGTGGCTCTCGGCGAAGCGGACAAGGATATCGCGCATCGAGGTCGTCGGGCGCGTGTCGTTCAGTGCTTCTTCCATGACAGCCGACAAGGCCTGCAGGTCAAGGCCCAGCAGCATCGCTTTGACCGGACCGATGGCGGCTGGTGACATCGACACCGAGCGGAAACCGACACCCAGCAGCGCCATGGCCGAAATCGTCTTGCCGGCAAGTTCGCCACAAAGCGTTACCGGCGTCCTGTTGCGCTCGCCGGCGCGCACGATGTCCCTGAGGATACGCAGGAACGGGCGTCCGAGCGGATCGAAACGATCGGAGACGCGTGCATTGCCGCGATCGACCGCCATCGAAAACTGGAAGAGATCGTTGGAGCCAACCGAGACGAAGTCGACCGCCGCCATCAGCTCATCCAACTGCCACAACAGCGCCGGCACCTCCAGCATCGCGCCGAACTGCAGCTTCCGCGGCAGGCTATGGCCGAAGCGCGACAGATGCTGCACTTCCTTCTGCACGAGTTCGCGCACCGCCTCGATCTCGGAGACCTCCGTGACCATCGGCACCATCATCTTCAATTCGCTGTCCGCCGCTGCCTTCAGCATGGCGCGCAACTGCGTGCGCAGCAGGCCGGGCCGGTCGAGCGACAGGCGAATGGCGCGCCAGCCGAGCGCCGGATTCTCTTCCTCATGGGCGCGGAAATAGGGCACGACCTTGTCGCCGCCGATGTCGAGCGTCCTGAAGGTGACGACGCGGCCGCCTGCCTGCTTCATCACATTGCGGTAAAAGGCTTCCTGCTCCTCCGCCTTCGGCATGGTCGAGGCAATCATGAATTGCAGCTCGGTGCGGAACAGGCCGATACCTTCCGCGCCGGATTCGGCAAGCTGGGGCAGATCGACCAGCAGACCGGCATTCATCAGCAGCGAAATCCGCTGCCCGTCCTTGGTGACGGGTTCGACCGCGCGCAGCGCCCGGAACTGTTCCTGCCGGCGGGCGCGAAAGCGCACCTTTTCCTCATAGGAACGCTGGTGATCGGCCATCGGCCGCAGGTGCACATGGCCGCCATCGCCATCGATGATAACGGGATCGCCGTTTTCCGCGAGCGCTACGATCCCCGCTGCCTGGCCGACGACCGGAATGCCCATGGCACGGGCAACGATAACGACGTGGCTGGTGATTGCACCCTCTTCCAGCACCAGACCGCGAATATTGGCGCGCGGATAGTCGAGCAGTTCGGCAGCACCCATGGCGCGCGCAAAGATGATCGCATCGTTCGGGAAACCCTCGGCTGCCGTGCGGGCGGAATAGCCGATCAACTGCCGGAGCAGTCGGTTCGCCAAATCCTCGAAGTCATGCATGCGTTCGCGCAGATAAGGATCGGTCAGGCGCATCATCCGCGCCTTGGTGTCGCTCTGCACCTTCTCGACCGCAGCTTCCGCGGTCAGGCCGTTGCGGACGGCCTCCTCCAGCTTGCGCACCCAGCCCTGGTCGTGGGCGAACATGCGGTAGGTTTCCAGAACCTCGCGATGCTCGCCTTCCATGGAAACGTCGCGGCGCGACAGCATGTCGTCGATGGAAATGCGCAGGGAACCCAGCGCATCCGCCAGCCGGCGGATTTCCTTCTCGGTATCCTCGTTCAGGAGATTGGTGACGACGATGCGCGGCTCGTGCAGCACGACATAGCCGAGACCGATGCCTTCATTGTAGCTGTCGCCGTCAATGGTGACCGAGCGCGTAAGATCGAGTTCGAGGCCCGGCTTGGTGATCTTCTTCAGCTCGCCGGTCGCGATCATCTCGGCCAGCACCATCGCCGTCGTTTCGAGCGCCTCCAGCTCCTCCTCGCGATAATTGCGGCTCGCCTTGTTCTGTACGACGAGAACGCCGAGCGAGCGGCCGGTGCGCAGGATCGGCACGCCGAGGAAGGAGTGATAGACCTCTTCGCCGGTTTCCGGCAGGTAGCGGAAGGCAGGATGCGATTGCGCGTCGGAGAGATTGAGCGGCTGGGCGGAAGCGGCGATCGTGCCGACCAGGCCCTGGCCCATCTTCAGTTGCGACAGGTGGACGGCTTCCTTCTTCAGACCTTCGGTGGCGTAGAGCTCGAGCACGCCGTCTGCGCGCAACACGTAAACCGAGCAGACTTCGGCGACCATGTTGCTAGCGATCTGGCGGACGATCCGGTCAAGACGCTCTTGCGGCTCCAGCGGCTCCGCCATGAGTTCGCGCAGCCGCTTGAGCAGAACGCGTGGACCGCCGGATAGGTCTCTCATTGCGTCTCTAGCTCCCGAAATCAAGATATTACGCCAGTCTTGCCCACGTCAGGGCCGGCCGAAACTCACCTCCGTCGCGGTCCGTCGTAAGCAGTCCTGAATCAACTCTTATCCAGACCGTAGCAGGAATGCAAAGTCCTGACTGCCAGTTCTGCATAAGGACCGTCGATCAGGATGGAAATCTTGATTTCCGACGTCGTAATAGCCTTGATGTTGATGCCTTTTTCGGCAAGTGCCCGGAAAGCAGTCGCAGCAACGCCGGCGTGCGAACGCATGCCGATGCCGATGACGGAGACTTTGACGAGACCTGATTCGTTTTGGATGACGTCGTAGCCGATCTTGTCCTTGTTTTCGCCGAGAACGCGCAGCGCCTTTTCCACATCGCCCGAAGGAACCGTGAAGGTCATATCGGTCTTGGAACCGTCCTCGGAAATGTTCTGGACGATCATGTCGACATTGATGTGGCTTTCGGCCAACGGCCCGAAGATCGCAGCGGAGACGCCCGGCCGGTCGGCGAGACGGCGCAGCGAGATCTGGGCTTCATCCTTGGCATAGGCAATGCCGGTGACTACTTCCTGTTCCACGATTTCTTCCTCGTCACAAATCAGCGTTCCGGGCGGGTTGAGCAGATCGCCCATGCCCGGAGCATCGGGATCCTCGAAAGAGGAGCGCACGAAGGTGCGAACCTTAAAGACCATGGCCAGCTCGACCGAGCGCACCTGCAGCACCTTGGCGCCGAGCGAGGCCATCTCCAGCATTTCTTCGAAAGCGATCTTCTTCAGACGCCGCGCCTTCGGTTCGATGCGCGGATCGGTCGTGTAGACGCCGTCGACGTCGGTATAGATATCGCAGCGATTAGCCTTCACGGCCGCGGCGATCGCCACTGCCGAGGTATCGGAACCACCGCGACCAAGCGTCGAAACGCGATTGTCAGGCCCAAGGCCCTGAAAGCCTGCAATCACGGCCACCTGACCCTCTTGCATACGGCGGATCATTTCGCTGCCGTCGATTTCGAGAATGCGCGCCGCGCCATGGGCATTGTCGGTTCTGATCGGGATCTGCCAGCCCTGCCAGGAGCGGGCGTTGATGCCCATCGCCTGCAGCGCGATTGCCAGCAATCCGGACGTCACCTGCTCGCCGGAAGCAACGACGGCATCATATTCGCGGGCATCATAAATCGAGTGATCGGCGCCGGCGACCTTCGGCGTGTTCTGCACCCAGCCGACCAGTTCGTTGGTCTTGCCGGACATGGCGGAGACGACGACCGCAACCTCATGGCCGGCATCGACCTCACGTTTCACATGGCGGGCGACATTCTTGATACGGTCCAGATCCGCGACGGATGTCCCGCCGAATTTCATCACGATGCGTGCCATGTGCCTCTACCAGTACCAGCGCCGGGCGGCCGATACGCTACGAGCCCGGCATGCAAAATCGCCCTTCCGGTATAATAGCCGGAAAAGCCTGATCTCAATGGGGGCGTCTCTTAACGAGTTTGGCGGGCGGGTGCAATAGCGGGGTAATCGCCTTGCCGGCCTCCGCTCTCAATACTTCCGCTTTCGTTCCGAGCCGAGCTTATTGGGGAGTGCGCCCTCTTTCTCAACGTGAACTGATCGACTTGCCATTTTGGAGCGTATGCTCTATATCCTGTTTTGGAGCGATCGCTCTACAACGAGATTATTCAGGTTGCGAAAATTCCCATGGCAAGACCTCGACAATTCGATGAGGACAGCGTTTTGGAAGCCGCGGGCGAGATATTCTGGTCCAAGGGTTACGAGGCGACATCGACTCGCGATCTGACCGATCGCATGGGGCTGACGCATGCGAGCCTCTACAATGCCTTTGGTGACAAGCGCGGCCTCTATCTAAAGGCATTGAAGCACTATCTCGATCGAAACCTCCGCAGCCGTATTGCACGGATGGAGGCAGCTTATTCGCCGGGCCTCACCATCGTCGGCTACTTCCAGGAAGTCGTCGAGCGTTCCCTGGCCGATGCCGAGCATCGCGGCTGCATGCTCGTCAACACGGTGCTTGAGGCGCGTTCCGACGATCCGGAGATGCGGCGCGTCGTCGCCGATGAGACGGCCGAGATCGAGGCCTTTTTCCTTCGATCGGTCGTTGCCGCGCAGGCGAGCGGTGAAATTCCGGCAGATCTGCGGCCTGAAGACGTCGCCAAATTGCTGCTTTCGGTGCAGTTCGGTCTGCGCGCCCTTGTCCGCGTCCGCCCCGAGCGCGAATTGCTGAACGGTATCCTGCGGCCAGCAATGGCCATGCTGACCCTGCCCTGGCCGCTGCCCGAAAGCAGGCCGGACGGGTAAACCTCCGCCATAGCCCTCTTCGTCCCGAAACACCGAACCGGATGCGGCAAGCGCGCTCCGAACAGAAAAGCTTCGTGCCATGTCTGCTCCCTTACGCCATTCGAATTCTTCTCATTCCGTTGCCGAACCAGCGCCGCTTACCGCCGCCGCCTGGTATGCCACTATTGCCGGTCTTTGCGGGAGCCTCGTCGCGATCGGTCTTGCCCGCTTCGCTTATACCCCGCTGATCCCACCGCTTATCAGCGCCCACTGGTTTTCGGCTGGCGATACGGTGACGCTGGGTGCGGCCAATTTTGCCGGATACCTCGCCGGCGCGCTGCTCGGCCGGCCGTTGGCCGCGGGTCTTGGTAACCGTCTGGCATTGCGGCTGCTGATGGTCGCTGCGACCGCCGCTTTCTTCGCCTGCGCCTTCCCGCTCTCCGTCACCTGGTTCTTTGTCTGGCGCTTCCTCTCCGGTCTTGCCGGCGGCTCCATCATGGTGCTCGTCGCGACCACTATTCTGCCGCACATCCCGGTCGCCCGCCGCGGCTTCGTCAGCGGCATGATTTTCCTTGGCCTCGGTCTCGGCATCGCCGCCTCGGGAACACTGGTGCCCGCGCTGCTGCGCCTCGGTCTTCGTGAAACCTGGATCGGCTTGGGCATTCTGTCGCTCATCCTGACCGCCGTCAGTTGGTTCGGCTGGCCCGCGGCCAATCCACCGCCGGCGGCACATACCGCCACCACTCACCACCATGCCGCCGCAAAGACCGAATGGTCGCTGCGCATCCTCTATGGCCAATATGCCGCCAATGCCCTCGGCCTCGTGCCCGCCATGGTGCTGCTGGTCGACTACGTCGCCCGCGGTCTCGGCCGCGGCGCCGACATCGGAGCGGCCTGCTGGGTGCTCTATGGTGTTGCCGCCATCACCGGTCCAGTCCTGACCGGCTATGCTGCCGATCGCATCGGCTTTGCCTCCGCCTACCGCGGCGCTTTACTGCTCCAGGCGGTCGCCGATGCCATTCTCGCCGCATCCGGCAATCCTTGGCTGATCGGCTTTGCCACGGTGCTGCTCGGCATTTTTACACCAGGCATCGTGCCCTTGGCACTCGGCCGCATTCAGGAAATTCTGCCGGACAGCCACGTCGCCCAACGCGCCGCCTGGAGCCGGGCAACCACGGCCTTCGCTCTTTTCCAGGCGCTCGGCGGCTATGGCTATTCCTATCTCTTCATCCACACCGGCGAAAACTATGGCATCATCTTCCTCTGCGGGGCGGTAGCGCTCGTCCTCGCCTTGCTGGCCGATGTCTTGAACAGCGTAAAACGTCAAAAACGCCGAGCGCACTGAAATTAAAGCAGGCAATGCCTTCTTCAGGCCAATGTCAGACACGGAAAGGATAGTCCGGGCACGTCAACCTCGAAGAGCGCTCCCCATGGCTTCAAACCGTGCCCTTGGCTATTCCACCACTCAGATCTCCCTGCATTGGATCATTGCAGCGCTGGTTCTATTTCAGCTCCTGTTCGGAGAAAGCATGACGAGGGTGATCCGCGCGCAGGCAAGGGGAACCATCGTCTCGTCGGCGGATGGTTCCATGGGTACGGCGCATTATTGGGCGGGGATCGCAGTCCTGTTGCTGGTTCTTTTGCGCCTTGCCTTGCGCGTCGCGTTCGGAACACCCAGGCCAGCCGGGGCCTCTGCACTGTTGGTACGACTTGCCGGCGCGGCACATTGGCTATTCTACGCGCTGCTGCTGCTCGTTCCCCTGACCGGCCTGCTCGCCTATTATTTCTCCGATCCCTTCGGCGACATTCATGAGCTGGGCAAGCCCGCATTCATCATCCTCATCGGCCTGCATGCCGCCGGCGCCCTCTATCATCACTTCCTGTTGAAAAATGGAACATTGCGCCGAATGCTCGTTCCGGCGCGCTAGCATAGTGGCCCAGGGCCGTTAACACAGCCGGACCCTTGACATCGGCTTCCGATCGTCCGACTTCACATCGACCGGGCGTCATCTGTACAATTGTGCAGACAGGCGGTCCGGCGTAGACCAAGGAGCGAGACCATGACCGAAGCGGCGAAGAGCACGATCGACCAGAGCGAAGTGGACCGCTTTTCCGCAATGGCGGCGGAATGGTGGAGCCCGACCGGCAAGTTCAAGCCGCTGCATAAGTTCAATCCGGTGCGGCTAGCCTATATCCGCGACCGCGCGTGCGAGAATTTCGGCCGCGACCCGAAGAGTGCGCGGCCGCTGGACGGGTTGCGCGTGCTCGATATCGGCTGCGGCGGCGGGTTGCTGTCGGAGCCGGTGGCGCGCATGGGTGCCTCCGTCGTCGGCGCCGACCCTTCCGAAAAGAATATCGGCATCGCGTCGATACATGCGAAAGCCTCCGGCGTTCCTGTCGACTATCGCACCGTCACCGCCGAGCAATTGGCCGAAGCCGGCGAGACTTTCGATATCGTGCTGAACATGGAAGTGGTCGAGCACGTTGCCGATGTCGAGTTTTTCCTTTCGACCTGCGCCAAGATGGTGCGCCCCGGCGGCCTGATGTTCGTCGCCACCATCAACCGGACGATGAAAGCTGCGGCGCTCGCTATCTTCGCCGCCGAAAACGTCCTGCGCTGGCTGCCGCGCGGCACGCATCAATATGAAAAGCTGGTCCGCCCGGACGAGATCGAAAAGCCGCTCGCCGCAAACAGTCTCGACATCATCGCCCGCACCGGCGTCTTCTATTCGCCTCTGCAGGACCGATGGAACCTGTCGAAGGATATGGACGTGAACTATATGTTGCTGGCGAAACGAACAGAATGAGCAGTTCCTAAGCCGCGAGACCTAATGATAGAATGCCCGCGTTCTTATGAATGGAGACAGTTCATGGGCAAGACCGCACAAATCGTGATTAATTTGGAGCCGAATTTGGAAGAATTCGTTCGCGACGAAGTTAAGCGCGGCTCATTTGCCTCAGACAGCGAATACATAGAGAACATCCTGCGTGAGCGTTATGAAGATGACCGGATGAGACAGGAACGGGAACTCGCCGACGCCTTAACGGTAGGACACGAGGATATCAAGGCGGGACGATTCATGCCGCTGGATGAAGCTTTTGCTAAGCTTCGCGCGGAACTCGGCCGCACAAATTGCGCGCTAAATGAAAATCGCGATTTCTGATGCCGCATATCATGATCTGGCCGCCATCGGCCGCGCAATAGCCAAGCATAATCCTGAAAGAGCGTTGTCCTTTGTGGATGAACTTCATAACGCATGTGTTGAGCTTGGCGAGATGCCTTTGGAAACTATCTGATCTTTATGAAATTGAAGACGCTACGATATATGTATCTCGCGTCTTGCACGGTGCTCGGAACTATCCAAAGATATTGCGAGGAATCCAACCGTTGAAATGGGCCATGGCGGAGGCAGCCGGTTTGGCGAGCACCAGTCGTACTCAAACCTTCAGCGCTGACACATGCTTCAATAAATCGTCCTGTCCTGCAGCGTTCTCAGCGGCGAGCCGCTTTACCCGTTCGCGGTCAATCGCCGTCATCTTTCCTTCGGCGTTGTAAGGCTGCTTAAACGAAAACGCTGCCGCACTCGGCCCCTGGTCGTGAAGCCGTTCCAGCCGTTCGGCACCGTCTTTCCATTCCGGAATGACCTCGGCATCCACCCACCACAGAACAAGCGCCGGCCAACGTTGCTTCACGTTCCAGTGCCGCGCATGCTTCAGCGCATCGGCATGAACACCGCCATAGGTAAAGGCTATCAGCGATTCGATGTCGGTCCATAGAGACAAAGAAGACGGCGCTGTCGCAAAGCCGCTGCCCTCGATGAAGCGCGGGAAGACCTGCTTGCCCCAACATGCCGGTCCCGGGTCGCCATCATAGCCGGAGCGGCCGATGAACCCATGGGAGCGGGCAGCAGCCTCGAAATTCGCAGCCTCCCGCAGGCGAAACCCTTCGACAGCAGGGCTATTATAGGGCGCGACATGCAGCCCGAAATTATACATTGCAAGATGCTTGCCGGTCCGCAGCATCAGTTGATATCGTCCGGCAGTACCGGGATAGCGCCGATCTCGATACCCTCTTCGACCAGCGCCTGCGCCTCATCCGGCGTCGCCTTGCCGATGATGCCTCTCGCATCCGCCTCGCCATAATGGATCTTGCGGGCCTCTTCGGGGAATTTGGTGCCGACGTCCTCAGCATTGGCCTTGATGGCGTCGACGGCTTCCTTGAGTTTATTCAGGGCTTCCTTGCGGGCGGTGTCCATGGCAAGCGTCTGCAGCTCCTCCTTCTTGCGCCCGGTAGAGACCGACGGCGCCATCAGGAGTTTCGAGATCGCACCCGAATTGCAGACGGGGCAGGTCAGGAAGCCGCTTGCGACCTGCCGGTCGAAATCGGCGCTTTCCGAAAACCAGCCCTCGAACTCATGGGCACTGTCACATCTCAGCGAATAGCGGATCAAGCAGCGACGCCTCCAGCCGCCGGCGTCGCGATCTTCTCCAGCGAAAATTCGCGCGCATTCTTAAGATTGGGAATCTTGTCGTGGGCAGCTTTGACGGCGGCGACATCGATCTCGGCGATGACAACCGCTTCGCCCGTGCCTCCAGCCGAGGCCAGCACCTTGCCCCAGGGATCGATGATCATCGAATGGCCGAAGGTTTCGCGGCCATCCTCGTGCGTGCCCGCCTGAGCGGCGGCGATGACGAACATGCCGTTTTCGATAGCCCGCGCCCTCAGCAGGATTTCCCAGTGTGCCTCGCCCGTCTGCCTAGTGAAGGCGGCAGGTACCGTCATCACCTCGGCCCCGGCAACCGCCTGAGCGCGGAAGAGCTGCGGAAAGCGCACGTCGTAGCAGATGGAAAAGCCCAGCTCGGCAAAGGGCAGCGACACAATGCGCGCCTCGGAGCCGGGACGATAGACCGCGCTTTCCCGCCAGCTCTCGCCATTGTCGAGATCAACGTCGAACATGTGGATCTTGTCGTAGCGGCTGAGCAGCTTGCCGTCCGGGCCGAAGAGAAAACCGCGATTGGCGATCTTGCCGTCGTCAAGTGCGATCGCGGTCGAACCGACGTGTACATGGATGCCGAGTTCCCGAGCGAGCTCCGCGGCCGTCTTGACGATGACATCATTGGCTTCGTCGCGCAGCACCGCGCGCAGACCCTGCCGATCCTTCTGCACCGCCCCGGTCATTTCCGGCGTCTGCACATAGACGGCGCCTTTTGCCGCTGCCTCGCGGACCAGCCGCGCCATGTCGGCGGCGTTCCTCACCGGATCGACACCGGAGCACATCTGAATGGCGGCGGCCTTGAAGGTCATTGTTCTCTCCCCGTTTGCCCGGTTCAGGCAGCAAGCAGCGGATCGAGCTTGCCGGCCCGATCAAGCGCATGAATATCATCACACCCGCCGACATGCTCGCCATTGATGAAGATCTGCGGAAAGGTCGAACGACCCTTCGCCTTCGAAATCATCTCCTCGCGCAGCTCGGGCGAATAGGTTGCGTTATGTTCGACATAATCGACTCCCTTGGAGTCGAGCAGCGATTTTGCCCGAGAGCAATAGCCGCAGAATTCACGCGTATAAATGACGACGGATGCCATGATCCACTCCGAAAAAAGACAGGTTTACTGTCATATAGGATCGCCCACAGCCCTTGCAAAGGTTAAAACCGTCACGTCGGCCGCACCGGCTTTTTTCAAAACGCGTGTCGCCGCGGTAACCGTGGCACCGGTCGTATAGACGTCATCGACCAGCACGATTCGACGGCCGAAGACATCGCCAGCCCTGCCTTCTGGGATTGCGAAAGCGCCGCGAACATTGTCCTGGCGCGCTCTCGCCCCAAGGCCGACTTGCTGGCTCGTCCGCTTGGTGCGCAGCAATGTCGCCGCAAGCAACGGTTTGCCCGAAAGCCGCGCCAGATGGCGGGCAAGTTCCGCCGCCTGATTGTACTTGCGTGAGAAGAGCCGCGTCCGATGCAGCGGCACCGGAATGATGGCATCACAGGCGGCAATCGCACCGTCGCTGGCCCGCAGCATCCAACCGGCCATCATCGGCGCCAGATCGGTACGGTCGCGATATTTCAATCCAAGCACGAGATCGCGCACCACCCCGTCGTGGATGGCAGCCGAGCGCAGCCGGTCGAAGACGGGCGGATCGGCGATCGCCTCGGCGCTCACAATCCCCCTGCCGAGATCATGGGAAAATGGACTGCCCAGCACCTCGCAATAGGGCCGCTCGATGAAGCGGATGCCGGACCAGCAGGCGGGGCAAAGGCTGCGATGCGCGCCCGTCGACGTGCCACAGCCGGCGCAAGCCGGCGGATAAATGAGATCGGCCAGCGCCGACCACGGCTTTATCAAGCCGGCGCGCAGCATCGATACCGTGATTTCGCGTCCCATCATCCCCATATGGTTGACACTAGCTTTTTCCTGGCGCCTTTGCGAAGGGAAAACGCGCGTGGCCGCTACGCCCATCAATGAAATTACGCCCATCAATGAAATAATGATCGCAGGAAACCGCCATGGAAATCGTCTTCGACCAATCGCTGCTCGCCGCCCGCAGGCGCCGCGCGCTTGCCCAGGGAGACCAGAAAGCGACCTTCCTGCTGGAGATCGCCGCGCACGAACTCGCCGAACGGCTTGCCGTCATCGAGCGACGTTTCGACGAGGCGGTCGAGCTGCACGGTGCAACCGGGATCGCCGCGCGTGAAGCCTTCGCGACCGGCAAGATCGGCCATATCAGGCGCATCGAAAGCGAAGCTGGTTTTGCGGTGAGCGGTGAGGATCTGATCAAGGCCCCGTTGGAAGAGCTGCCGCTCGAAGCAGAGTCGGTCAACCTTGTCCTGTCGCCGCTCAGCCTGCATCTCACCAACGATACGCCGGGCGTCTTCATCCAGATCCGCCGCGCGCTGAAAGCCGATGGCCTGTTTCTGGCCGCGATCCCCGGCTCCGGCACGCTGCAGGAACTGCGGGACGTGCTGCTTGCGACCGAGATCGAACTCACCGGCGGCGCCAGCCCGCGCGTCATTCCTTTTGCCGATGTCCGAGATGTCGGCGGGCTGCTGCAACGCGCCGGCTTCACTTTGCCGGTGATCGACGCCGAGACATACACGGTGCGCTACGACAATCTCTTTGCCCTCATGCGCGACCTGCGGGCCATGGGCATGACCAATCCGCTGGCCGATCGCAGCCGCAAACCGCTGACGCGCGCCTTCTTTCTGCGCGCTGCCGAGCTTTATGCAGAGCGCTATTCCGATCCCGACGGCAGAATAAGGGCGACCTTCTCGATCATCTACGCGTCCGGCTGGACGCCGCATGAAAGCCAGCAGAAACCGCTGCGGCCCGGCTCGGCCAAGGCGCGGCTAGCCGATGCGCTGAGGGTCGAAGAGCACAAGCTGAAACAGTGAACGGATCGAACCCGGCTCACTCGCCTGGGCGAGCCGCGTCAATTGGCAGGCGAGTTGGTGACCGTGTTGGAGATGTAATTGAACATCGCCGACAGGCTGCCGCCGAAAGCGCCGACGCCGCTGATGATCGCCACCGACATCAGCGCTGCGATCAGGCCATATTCGATGACCGTGGCACCGGTCTTGTCACGAAAAAAACGCCGTACGGAACGCATACGCTTCAAACTCCCAACATCTGAAAACGAGCGTATCCGGCGCCTTCATGCACCCGATAGGCTTTACCAATATAAATGATCAGCAGCCGCTGTCGGCGCCATAGCCTTGGACGATGCAGACCGAACCTGGCTCCTGCTGCAGCACGCTACGGCGGATCGTGTAACGCTTGCCGTTTTCCGTCTGCGGAATGGAGCCAGTAGTAATATTGTCGAAATCGGGCGCGCTGGCGAGCACACTGGACTTGGATTTGTCGGAAAGCATCGGCGTCAGGATAAGCGAAAGCGCCACCGCCGCCGTTCCAAACAGCAAGGCGATATTCAACGCGCCCGTCTTGCGCGACGAGGAATATGACTGTTCTTTTTCCTGAACAGCTTTCCAGAAATCGTCGTCCATAATGTCAAGCCTTCTCTAACGCACACCCAACCGCTTGATTGAGATCATTCAATGCCAGAAGGTCATAAACGATCCCTTAATATCCACATGTAAATTAGATATGCGTTGAGTCGCGGGACAGGGCTTTACGGAAGATAAGCTATTGATATAATTATATTAATTGGAATTAACTACATTTAGCTGGTTGTGATTTCGCAAACAACAACTGTAGTAACGATCCCGTTATGGGATGAGATACTGCACGGCCCACCCAGCACTCGCTTTGCAAGTGCCATGCGAGGGCTTTCGCTACCTCAGCTCACACAGCTCTTCATATGCGGTTTGCCATTGCCGAAATGCTCGGAGACATCCGCAACCGACGCGCTGATCGAAGAAAGCTGAAGTCGCCACCGGCCAGCTTCAAAGGCATGTTTATAGGCAAAGGCCGTAGCCGCGCCATCGCTCAAGGATACCTCAGAGCAGATCCTGCAAGAAAGGGATCAGCGGCTCATCCGCCGGCGGCATTGGATAGTCGCGCAGCGCCTGCGGCCGCACCCATTTGATTGCTTGGCCCTCACGGCCATGCGGAATGCCTTCATAGCGACGGCAGATATAAAGCGGCATCAGCAGGTGGAAGGTTTCGTAGGTATGGCTGGCGAATGTCAGCGGCGCCAAGCATGCGATCTTCGTCTGGATTCCAAGCTCTTCCTGAAGCTCTCGCACCAAAGTCTCTTCCGGCGTCTCGCCCGCCTCGACCTTGCCGCCGGGAAATTCCCAGAGGCCGGCAAGCGATTTGCCTTCCGGCCGCTGCGCCAGAAGAATGCGGCCATCGGTGTCGATCAGCGCGCAGGCAGCGACGAGAATGATCTTGCGGCCGGTCTCGCTCATACTTCCCCCGGCGAGCGCCAGTAGCAATAACGATAGGCCTCGCGGAAACCGAACCGAGCATAGAGCGCCAGCGCCGGTTCGTTGAACGCACCGACCTGAAGCCAGGCGGTCCGGGCGCTGCGCATGCGCGCCCACCGCAGTGCTGATGTCAGAATCTCGATCGCCAATCCCTTACGCCGGTGCTCGGCCGCCACCGATACCGACATGATGCCGGCAAGGTCGTTATCCTGGACACAAAGCGTCGTCGCCACCGGTCCGGCTTCGTCATTCTCGATGACGAAAAGACCCGATGGCGGCTTGATCCCGCTCACCACTTCCGCAAGCGCGGGCTTCAGGATCGGGTCGGCCCCGTCCACCAAAAGGCTCGCGTCGACATAGCGGCCGACATCGTGGCTCGGCAGATGATCCAGCGTATCAGGGAGTTCGAGATCGATGAGATCGGCGGTCATGACGATGGTCTCTTCGAACCGCGTCCAGCCCTGGCGCTGCAACAGCTCGATCAGCATCGGCGAGGCCAGCGGCGTCTCGCGCACCACCATCGGCCGGCCATAAGCCTCGAACTTGCGCTGCGCCTTCGCCAGCCGGATCTCCAGATCGCGACGGTCGGAGGGATCGAGCGGCACGACGCAGTTCAGCCGCTTCGACGGATGGCCCGCCGTCAACCGGACCTGCCAACTGCCGTCATACTGCACGGACGAGGCAGGCCATGCCCGAAAGCCAACGGCTTCGAGCCTGCGCACCAAAGGCAGCTTGTTCATCGTGGACTGCGCATGCATTGGAAGAATATCAGCTCCGGTAGTCGCCATTGATGGCAACATATTCCTTGGTGAGGTCGCAGGTCCAGACCGTTGCCTGGCCATTGCCGAGCCCGAGGTCGACTTTCACAGGAATATCCTGCTGCTTCATCACATTGGAGGCCGCTTCCTCGGAATAGGAGGCGTCGCGTTCGCCATTGACGGCGACACGGACATCGCCGAACCAGATGGCGAGCCTGTCGCGGTCAGCCATTTCGCCGGCCTTGCCGACGGCCATGACGACGCGGCCCCAATTGGCGTCCTCGCCGGCGGCAGCGGTCTTGACCAGCGGCGAATTTGCGATCGAGAGCGCAATGCGCTTGGCGGCAGCGTCGTTCTCGGCGCCGGTCACGGTGATCTCGAGCATCTTGGTGGCGCCTTCGCCGTCGCGAACCACCTGAATGGCGAGATCCTTCAAGAGTTCGTTCAGTGCCGTGCGGAAAGCGGCAAGCTTCGGATCGTCGGCGCGCTCGATGCGAGCCTGGCCGTCAGCGGCAGCCGCACCGGTGGCGAACAACATCAACGTATCCGAGGTCGACGTGTCGCTGTCGACCGTCATCGAATTGAAGCTCGGGTCGACGCCTTCCGACAGAAGGGTCTGCAAGGCAGCGGAAGAGATGTCGGCGTCGGTGACGACGAAGGACAGCATGGTCGCCATGTCCGGCGCGATCATGCCGGCACCCTTGGCGATGCCGTTGATGGTGACCTTGACGCCGCCGATCTCGGCGCTGCGGGTGGCAACCTTCGGATAGGTATCCGTCGTCATGATCGCCTTGGCGGCCTCGAACCAGAAATCGCTGGTCGCGTCCTTCGCCATGGTGTCGAGCACGCCGGCGAACTTGGTGGCATCCAGCGGCTCGCCGATCACGCCCGTCGAGGCGAGATAGACTTCGTTTTCGGCGCAGCCGACGGCAGCGGCCGCCGACTCGGCGGTGAGTTCGGTCGCCTGACGACCCTTGAGGCCGGTGAAGGCGTTGGCATTGCCGGAATTGACGACGACCGCGCGGGCGCTGCCGTGCGCGAGGTTCTTACGGCAAAAATCGACGGGAGCAGACGGGCACTTAGAGCGGGTGAAGACGCCCGCAACGGCGGCCGGCTTGTCGAAGACCATGAGCAGGACGTCGGTCCGGTTCTTGTATTTGATACCGGCGGATGCCGTGGTCATGCGCACGCCGCGCAGGGCCGGCATGGAAACGAAGGATTTGGGAGCAAGCGGAGAGACGCAACCGGACATGAGGCCACCTGAACGAGCATGATGCGAAAAGTGTAGGCGCTTTTCGGATGACATCATCCTCTGCTTCTTTGATTCTGGAGCGGATTCAGATTTTAGGTCGATGCGACCTAAAATCATCCGGCTCCAGTGAAAGGCCCGGAAAACCGGGCCCTGATGGTTTGACTGCTGCGACTTACTGCTGCGGCTGAGCGTCAGGGGCGACCGCGTCGTCTGCCGGCGCCTGGTCCTGCTGCTTCTGCGCATCATCATAGGCCTTGCTCAGTGCCGGGTCATTGATGACGACCTTCGATTCCTGCTTGGCCTTGTTCAGGAGTTCAAGATACTTGTCGCGCATGACGAGCTGACGAACCTGGTCCTTGACCTGGTCGAACGGCGGCGGCGGAGCGACGCGCTTGTCTTCGACCTTGATGACGTGCCAGCCGAAGTCGGACTTCACCGGGGTCTTGGTGTAGGTGCCGACCGGCAGCGCGAAGGCTGCGTCTTCGAATTCCTTGACCATGCGGCCGCGAGCGAAATAGCCGAGGTCACCGCCGTCGCCCTTGTTCGGGTCGGTCGACTTTTCCTTGGCGAGTTCGGCAAAATCCTTGCCGGCGTCGAGTTCCTTGATGATTGCCTTGGCTTCATCCTCGGTCTTCACCAGGATGTGGCGTGCATGGACTTCTTCCTGCTTCGGCAGGGCGGCTACTTCCTTGTCATAGCGGGCCTTGACCTCATCGTCCTTGATGGCATCCGCGACATGCGCCTTGAAATAGGCGTTGTGCAGCTCGCGGTCGCGCAGGTAAGCCATGTGCGACTGGAAGTCCGGCGTCTGGTCGAGCTTTTCGGCAGCCGCGTCCTTGGCGAGCAGCTTGACGTCGATCGAAGCCGAAAGTGCCGCGACTTTCTTCTGGTCGTCGGGAAGCTGGCCAAGCTGCGGGTCGAGGTTGGCGATCGCCAGATCGAGCTCGGACTGATGGATTTCGACATCGCCGACCTTGGCGACAACGGGATCTTTGGCGTCAGCGGCAAAGACCGGCGCCTGCAAGGTGACGAATGTTGCGAACGCAACCGCAGCAAGTTTGTTGTAGCTCAACATAAAATAACCTTTCGGTGGTCTCGACCGGCTCGAAGTAATGAATCCGGCGTAAAAAGCCTTCAGCAGGAGAATGTGGCCTTTCTGTATCGGCCAAATCCCGTTGACATCAATCGACCCCCCTCTTATCTGTCACGCAACCTCGCGTCCAGAACAGTTTCCGGGCGTTTTGTGCTATACTCCCGATTTTTTCAGGGGCGGATGAAGCAGAAAACGACAGGATGAAATCTCAGAAAGGACCAGTCATATGGTCAGCCTAGGTGGAATTGCCCGCAAGTTGTTTGGCTCGTCCAACGACCGCCGCGTCAAGTCATTCCAGCCGAATGTCGTTGCGATCAACGCGCTCGAAGAACAGATGCGCGCTTTGTCTGACGAAGCTTTGGCCGCCAAGACGGTCGAGTTCCGCCAGCAGCTTGCCGACGGCAAGACGCTGGACGACCTTCTTGTACCGGCATTTGCCGTGGTGCGCGAGGCCTCGCGGCGTGTTCTCGGCATGCGACCTTTTGACGTGCAGCTCATCGGCGGCATGATCCTGCATTCGAATGCGATCTCCGAGATGAAGACGGGCGAAGGCAAGACGCTGGTCGCGACCCTGCCTGTCTATCTCAACGCGCTTGCCGGCAAGGGCGTGCATGTCGTTACCGTCAACGACTACCTGGCGCAGCGCGACAGCGGCCACATGGGCCGCATTTACGGCTTTCTCGGCCTGACCACCGGCGTGATCATTCACGGCCTGTCGGACGAAGAACGCCGCGACGCCTATGCCTGCGACATCACTTACGCCACCAACAACGAACTCGGCTTCGACTATCTGCGCGACAATATGAAATACGACCGCGGCCAGATGGTGCAGCGCGGTCACAATTTTGCGATCGTCGACGAAGTGGACTCGATCCTCGTTGACGAAGCGCGCACGCCACTCATCATTTCCGGCCCGCTCGACGACCGCTCCGATCTCTATACCACGATCGACGCCTTCATTCCGCGCCTGTCGAAGGACGATTACGAGATCGACGAGAAGCAGCGCTCGGCCAACTTCTCCGAAGACGGCACCGAAAAGCTGGAAAACATGCTGCGTGACGCCGGCTTGCTGAAGGCTGAATCGCTCTACGACGTCGAAAACGTCGCGATCGTTCACCACGTCAACAACGCCCTGAAGGCCCACAAGCTCTTCCAGCGCGACAAGGACTATATCGTCCGCAACGGTGAAGTCGTCATCATCGACGAATTCACCGGCCGCATGATGCCGGGCCGCCGCTATTCGGACGGCCAGCACCAGGCGCTGGAAGCCAAGGAACGGGTGCAGATCCAGCCGGAAAACCAGACGCTGGCGCAGATCACCTTCCAGAATTACTTCCGCATGTACGACAAGCTCGCCGGCATGACCGGCACGGCATCTACGGAAGCGGAAGAATTCGGCAACATCTACGGCCTCGACGTGGTCGAAGTGCCGACCAACCTGCCGATCCAGCGTATTGACGAGGACGACGAAGTCTACCGTACGCATGACGAGAAGTATAACGCGATCATCACCGAGATTCTGGACGCCCACAAGCGCGGCCAACCGGTGCTCGTCGGCACCACCTCGATCGAAAAGTCCGAACTTCTTGCCGACCGCATGCGCAAGCAGGGCTTCAGCAACTTCCAGGTTCTGAACGCCCGCTACCACGAGCAGGAAGCCTATATCGTCGCGCAGGCCGGCGTTCCCGGCGCGGTCACGATCGCCACCAACATGGCAGGCCGCGGTACCGACATCCAGCTCGGCGGCAACCTCGAAATGCGCGTTGAACGCGATCTGGACGAGATGGAGCCCGGTGCCGAGCGCGACGCGGCGATCGCCAAAATCGCCGAAGAGATCAAGGAACTGAAGCAGCAGGCGCTCACCGCCGGCGGTCTCTACGTCATCGCCACCGAGCGCCATGAAAGCCGTCGTATCGACAATCAGTTGCGCGGCCGTTCCGGCCGTCAGGGCGACCCCGGCCGCTCGAAATTCTACCTGTCGCTCCAGGACGACCTGATGCGCATCTTCGGCTCCGACCGCATGGACGGCATGCTGCAGAAGCTGGGCCTCAAGGAAGGCGAAGCCATCGTCCATCCCTGGATCAACAAGGCGCTGGAACGCGCCCAGAAGAAGGTCGAGGCCCGCAACTTCGACATCCGCAAGAACGTTCTGAAGTATGACGACGTGCTGAACGATCAGCGCAAGGTCATCTTCGAGCAGCGCGTCGAGCTGATGGACGCAACCGATCTTTCCGAAACCGTCGGCGACATGCGCCACGAGGTCATCGAAGATCTGGTTTCCAAGTACATTCCCGAGCGCGCCTATGCCGAGCAGTGGGATGCCGATGGTCTCAAGACCGCCGTCGCCAACTTCTTCGACATGGACCTGCCGGTGCATGACTGGGTCAAGGAAGAGGGTATCGCCGAAGACGATATCCGCACCCGCCTGACGGAAGCCGCAGACAAGGCCGCCACGGAAAAGGCCGAGCGCTTCGGCCCCGAAATCATGACCTATGTCGAACGCTCCATCGTGCTGCAGACGCTGGACAATCTCTGGCGCGAGCACATCGTCAACCTCGACCATCTGCGTTCGGTCATCGGCTTCCGCGGTTATGCCCAGCGCGATCCGCTGCAGGAATACAAGGCAGAGGCCTTCGAACTCTTCCAGTCGCTTCTGAACAACCTGCGCCAGGCTGTGACCGCGCAGTTGTCGCGCGTCGAACTGGTGCAGCAGCCGGCCGAGCCGCAGACGCTGCCGATGCAGGCGCGCCATATCGATGCCACGACCGGTGAAGACGAATTTGCGCCGCTCAGCCTTGTCAACGAAAACGTCGTTGCCCCGGAAAACCGCGATCCGCAGAATCCGGCAACCTGGGGCCGCGTCGGCCGCAACGAAACCTGCCCCTGCGGTTCCGGCAAGAAATACAAGCATTGCCATGGGGCGTTCGAAAGCAGCGAAGTCGTTTGAGATCTCGCCTTTCCCCACATGATCAAAATGCCGCCTTCGGGCGGCATTTTTTGTGCGATTTTGCTGGAGCATATATGACGGGCAGCTATTCGGCAGGCGCGCCAAAACGTTTCAGCAAGAAATCAATCACGCTGCGCAGCTTCGCGGTAGGCCGACGGTCCGATGCATACAGCAAGTACATCGGCGAGGCGACAGGCGTCCATTCGGGCAGAACCTGGATAAGTCGACCTCTGGCGAGATCGTCGGCAAGCATCACTTCCGGCTGAAGCACGATGCCCGCCCCATTCAAGGCTGCGACGCGCAATGCGTCACCATTATCGGCAGACAATCGCCCGCTCACATCGGACCGCCATTCCCCATCCGGGCCGAACAAGCGCCACTGGTCCCGGTGGCGCCAGTAGGAGAGGCCAAGGCAATCATGATCGGACAAATCCTTTGGGTGCACCGGCGTACCTCGTCGCTCCAGATAGGCGGCGGACGCGGCCATTATTCTTCGATACGGCTGCAGAGGGCGCGCCACCAGATCGAGCTCGGCGACCTCGCCGATCCGAATTGCCAGTTCACACCCTTCCCGTGACAGATCCGGCAGCCCGTTGTTCAGCATGACGTCCACACTCACGGCAGGATAGATGGCAAGATAATCAGAAAGTGCCGGCATCAGGCGATGACTTCCGAACGTGACGGGAGAGACGATTCGCAGGAGGCCGCGAGGCTCAGCCTGCAACTCGCTTGCACTCGCCTCGGCCAGTTGCACGTCGGCTAAGACCTGCTTGCAGCGCTCGTAATAGAGGCGGCCGATTTCCGTTAGCTGCTGACGCCGGGTGGTCCGGTGCAGCAGGCGAGCTCCGAGGCGCGCCTCTATTGCCCGCACTTGCTTGCCCGCCATGGTCGGTGACACTCCGGCAGCGTCGGCGGCTGCACTGAAGCTGCCCTGTTCAACCACCCGCACGAACATGGCCATAGCGGATAACTTGTCCATATTATAAACCTATAGGTTCTAAATGAATGAACATAGAGCACGTTTATTCCAGAGAAGCTAGCGGCCATAGTTCCTTTGCCTCAGCCGTCTCAAGCCGAGAAGGCAAGCCAAACAGGAGCTTCCAATGCCAACAATTCACCTCGAAATGCATCCAGGCCGAACACTCGAGCAAAAGCGTGATTTCGTCCGCAAGGTCACTCAGGTTACCGCTGAGACGCTTGCATGCCCGCCCGATAGCGTCGACGTGCTGATCAGCGAGATTGCTCGCGAACACTGGGCCAAGGGCGGCCAGCTCGTATCGGATAAGACGCGATGACGCCATCGAATGGCCGGTTGCTGGATTACCCTCCACACGGCCAGCTAAGGCAAGCAATGCCAGCGCGTTTAGGAGCAATGAGGCCGTTTACGGCTTCGCAGCTTTCCTATCAATCCATAAATGCCGCCTTCGGGCGGCATTTTTATTGATGCGCCCACCCCGTCTTCACACGCTTTTCGCCGTTCGAGGAACCGATTCTTAACCCCCCTCTGCGAAGACTGTCGTTAGGTTAGATCATGTTTTAAGTATTGCGTATCGACATGGCGGTCTTTCAAACAGCAGAGAAAATGCTGCCGTCCGGGCTGCGGACTGTGCTGTCGCCATATCTGCGCAAACTCGCGCCTCTCTTCACCGGCAATGACGAAAAGGCCATCTCGCAGCGCATGGCGCTGGTCGCCTTCGCCATCCGTATTGCCGGCGCTGCCCTGGCTTTCGTCTCTCAGATCGTTCTCGCCCGGATGATGGGCCGTTTCGAATATGGCGTCTTCGTCTTCGTCTGGGTGCTGATGATCCTGTTCGGCAATCTGGCCTGCCTCGGCTTCCCGACCGCCATCATCCGTTTCCTGCCGCAATATGATGCGAGCGGCGATCACGATGCCATTCGCGGGGTGACCGCTACGGCGCGCCGCTTCGTCCTGGCGGTTGCCGGCGGACTGGCGCTGATCGGCATGGCGGCGCTCTACGCGTTCAGCGGCATGATCGAAAACTATTACGTCATGCCGATCTTTCTCGGCCTGATTGCCGTACCGATGATCGCGCTCGGCGACGTACTGGACGGGACGGCGCGCGCCAATCACTGGCCGGTCATGGCGCTGAGCCCGACTTTCCTTATCCGCCCGACGCTGATCCTGCTGTTCATGCTGGCCGCCATCCTTTCCGGCGCGGCCCATAGTGCGGTGACGGCGATGGCGGCTGCCCTTGCCGCCGCTTTCGTCACCGTGTGCTGCCAATATTGCGCCGTCACCCTCCGCCTGCGCCGCCACTATCCAAACGGCCCGAAAACGATCGAGTTCAATGCCTGGTTTGCCGTCGCTTTCCCAGTTTTTCTGGTCGAGGGCGTCGGTTATCTCCTGACCAATTCCGATGTCGTCGTTGTCGGCATCTTTCTCGACCCCGCTGAAGTCGCCGTCTATTTCGCCGCTGCCAAGATCATGGCGCTGGTGCATTTCATCTATTTCGCCGTCAAGGCAGCCATCGGCCCGCGCTTTGCCGCCATCATCGCCGAGAACGACTGGGAAAAACTGGCAGCCTTCGCGACGGAAGCCGCGCGCTGGACCTTCTTCCCGGCCCTTGCCGTCGGTCTTGCCGTATTCGCGGCCGGGCAATTTCTGCTCTCGCTGTTCGGCGCTGCCTTTACCGAAGGCCAGGTGGTCATCGCCATTCTGCTTGCTGGCGTTCTTGCCAAGGCGCTGGTGGGGCCGGCCGAGGTCCTGCTGCTGATGGCGGATCGGCAAATGCTCTGCGTCTATCTCTACGCTGCGGCGCTGATCGCCAATATCGGCCTCAACGTCGCTCTCATTCCGCATTTCGGCATCGAGGGCGCGGCCATTGCTGCGGCCAGCGCCATGACGATCGAGGCCGTGCTGCTACATATCGCCGTGCGCCGTGCGTTCGGCATCGTGCTCTTCGCCCTCATCCGCCGGCCAGCGATGTCGGCAACGAAAGGGGCACTCTGACCATGGCGCGCCCTCCTTTTACCGAAAGCACCGACAGCCAAGTGAATGCCCTGACGCACACGCTCGCAGCGCTGCATTTCGAACCGCCGAAGGCCGAGGCGCGCGTCGAAGTCGGCCGGACAGGCCGCGAAGTCTGCCTCTATCCCGGCAAGCTCGGCTATGAGCTGCAGGACGAACTGGATTTCCTTTCCAATCGCGCCATGGAGCCGAATGTCTTCTTCTCCGGTCGCTTCCTGGCGCCTGCCATGCCGCGCCTGGAGGATCGGCAGATTCGCCTTGCCTTGATGCGCGACGACAACGGCGCCCGCAGCCGCATGCGCCTCCTGATGCCGTTTACCGTCGACAAGCCGGGTTTTGCGATCGGTCCTTCGATTATCCGCGTCTGGTCGAATTCCTTCGGTCCGCTCGGCACGCCGCTGGTGGATGCCGAAGAGGCCGGCGAGACGCTCGACAATCTCTTCGAGGCGCTGACCCGGCGCGAACTGCACCTGCCGACCACGCTGGTGCTGCCGGATATCCGATTGAACGGCCGTTTCGCGCAGATGGCAAAGGCGGTCGCCATCGGCCGCAACCTGCCCCTCACCGTCGCCAATCCCTATCAGCGGCCGATGCTCGACAGCAGCGAGGACGCGCTCGCCTATCTCAAGCGAACGATTTCGAACGCGCATCTGCGCGAAATGCGCCGCCAATGGCGTCTTTTGGAAAATCATGGCGAGGTGGTTTATAGCGTCGCCCGCCAGGCCCGCGACATTCACCTGCGCATGGAGGAATTCATGGCGCTGGAGGCGAGCGGCTGGAAGGGCAAAAAGCGCAGCGCCTTGGTCACCGACCGCCATCATGCGGCCTTCGCCCGCGAGGCCGTTTCCAACCTTGCCGCCGTCGATGCCGTGCGCATTCACACCATCGACCTCAACGGCAAGGCCATCGCCTCGATGATCGTGCTGATGATGGGCGGCGAAGCCTACACCTGGAAGACAGCCTATAACGAGGATTACGCCCGCTATTCGCCGGGCAAGCTGCTGATGGGCGAGCTGACCGAGTGGCATCTCGACGACGCCAATATCGTCCGTTCCGACTCCTGCGCCGTGCCGGATCATCCGATCATGAGCCGCTTCTGGCAGGAGCGCGAAGACATGGGCACGCTGATCATCGGCCTGACACAGAACGGTGACCGCGACGTGCGGCAGGTGGCAACGCAACTGCATATGTACCGCAGCACCCGCAACATGGCGAAGCTGCTGCGCGAGAAGATACTGTCGCTTACGAAGCGCTAGACATCCGGTTTGATTCCAGAGCCTCGGCCACGGCGCGGTCACGCAGCAGGCGGCGTATGACTTTGCCCGATGTCGTCAACGGCAGGGCGTCAACAAACTCGATCTCGCGCGGATATTCATGCATGGAGAGCCGCGTTTTCACCCAGTCGCGGATTTCTGCGGCCAGCGCCTCGCTTGGCTCGAAGCCGGGCGCGAGAACCACATAGGCCTTGACGATCTCCGTGCGCACCGCATCCGGCTTGCCGACGGCGGCGGCCAGTTGCACGGCTGGATGACCGCCGAGACAGTCTTCGATCTCGCTGGGACCGATGCGATAGCCCGATGAGGTGATGACATCGTCGTCGCGGCCGATAAAGGAAATATAGCCATCCGCATCCTGCCGGCCGACATCGCCGGTCAACAGCCAGTCGCCGGCGAATTTCGCCTCCGTCGCCTTCTCGTCCCGCCAATAGCCGAGGAACATCACCGGATCGGGCCGTTGGATGGCGATCTGCCCGCTTTCGCCGACCGGCATCTGTCTGCCATCCGCATCGACGATCGCGACGCGATGACCGGGCACCGGCTTGCCGGTCGACCCGCCACGGCTGACGCCGAAGGCGGCGCTGGAGGAGAGAACGAAATTACACTCGGTCTGGCCGAAAAACTCGTTAACGGTGACCCCAAGGGCGGAACGCGCCCATTCATAGGTCTCGCGCCCGAGCGCTTCGCCGGCCGAGCCGACGGTGCGCAGTTTGAGATCGTAAAGCGCCCGGGGATTGCTGACCGACTTCAGCAGCCGCAAGGCGGTCGGCGGAATGAAGGCATTACGCACGCCCATTTCGGCCATGATGCGAAAGGCCATATGCGCATCGAATTTCTGCGCCGGCGAAGAGACGACAGGCACACCGAGCATCAGACTCGGCAGCAGCGCGTTCAGCAGCCCGCCCGCCCAGGCCCAATCCGACGGCGTCCAGAGCTTGTCCCCCGCCTGCGGAAAACCCTCATGGGCGAATTGCATGCCGGGAATATGCCCGGGCAAGACGCGATGCCCATGCAACGCCCCCTTCGGCGGCCCGGTGGTCCCTGAAGTAAAGATCATCAGCGCCGGATCGTCCGGCCCGGTATCGGCCGTTTCGAAAAGCGGCGGATGAGCCGCGACGAGTTCGGCAAAACCGGCGATCCCCTCTCCGGCGCCATCGATGCTGATCACATGCGCCAGGTCCGGCAAGCGATCGCGGATCGGCCGCAGCCGCGACAGGCCGAACTGATTGGTAACGATCGCCGACGTCCCCGAAATCGCCAGCCGGTATTCCAACGCCTCGGCACCGAAAAGCAGCGCCAGCGGCAGGGCAATCGCTCCCATCTTGTAGATGGCGACATGCGCGATGACGGTTTCGAAACTCTGCGGCAGAAGCAGCGCCACCCGATCGCCTGGTCGCACGCCGAGCGTCGTCAACGCATTGGCAAATGCGGCGGAACGGTCCCGCAACTCGCCATAGGTCATCGCGAGATGGCTGCCGTCCGGACTGAAATCCTCCAGGCAGACCCGGTCCGGCTCCCGCTCGGCCCAGTCGTCGCAAACCGCGCGCCCGATATTGAATTTCGCCGGAATGTCCCAGTGAAAATCGCGATAAAGGGCCTCATAGCTATTGCGCGGCGGCAGTTTCATATCAGAATCCAGGAAAAATGCTGCGGCGCAGCTAACACCTGTCGCTCCCGCGATTCAAGGAAACAATTGCAATTGTCGCCTCGGTCTCCGCGGAAATCGCCGTCGTTGTTTAGCCGCGCTTCAAAGCCTATTGCGAATTATTGCGCTAATCGGCGGAGCGGCGCTCCGCTAGTCTGCCTGCAATAACGCATCCACTCTGCCTCCAGTCCGGCGGCGGAGCGTTTCCGTGTAAGACCCTAAACAGGATGGAGACTATCGATGGAATACGTGAAGCTTGGCAAAACCGGTCTTGAAGTGTCCCGCATCTGCCTTGGCTGCATGACCTATGGCGATCCCGGCAAGGGCACGCATGCCTGGTCGCTGAAGGAAGAGGAGAGCCGACCGCTGCTCAAGCAGGCGATCGAGGCCGGCATCAATTTCCTCGATACGGCAAACACCTATTCCAACGGCTCGTCGGAAGAGATCGTCGGCCGCGCCATCAAGGATTTCGCCCGCCGCGACGATATCGTTCTGGCAACGAAGGTTTTCAACCGCATGCGCCCCGGTCCGAACGGCGCCGGCCTGTCGCGCAAGGCGATTTTCGATGAGATCGACAACAGCCTGCGCCGCCTCGGCACCGACTATGTCGATCTCTACCAGATCCATCGCTGGGACTATACGACACCGATCGAGGAAACGCTGGAAGCCCTGCATGACGTCGTCAAGGCCGGCAAGGCCCGCTATATCGGCGCCTCCTCGATGTATTCCTGGCAATTCGCCAAGGCGATCTACACCTCGCGCCTCAACGGCTGGACCGAATTCGTCAGCATGCAGAACCACCTGAACCTGCTCTATCGCGAGGAAGAGCGTGAAATGCTGCCCTTCTGCGAAGATCAGAAGATCGCCGTCATTCCCTGGAGCCCGCTTGCCCGCGGCCGCCTTACCCGCGACTGGGACGAGACGACGGCCCGCACGCAAAGCGACGAATTCGGCAAGACGCTTTACACCCAAGCAGTCGACGCCGACCGCAGGGTTGTCGAGGCCGTCGGCACCATCGCCAAGGCCCGCGGCATCGCCCGCGCCCAGGTCGCCACCGCTTGGCTCCTACAGAAGAGCGCCATCACCGCACCCATCATCGGCGCCTCCAAGCCAAGCCACATTGCCGACGCCGTCGCCTCGTTGTCGGTGAAATTGACGCCGGAGGAAATCGAGGCGCTGGAATCGCCGTACATCCCGCATGGTGTTGCCGGCTTCAAGTGATCTAGGATTTGGCGCTGGTCAGGTTGGGCCGACGATGCCGCATCTATTTGCCCCTCTCCCCGCATGTGGGGGAATCGCATATGCGAGATTATTGAAGAATCGAATGATAGCCGGTTTGCCGCGAGGGTTACTCCTTCTCCCCGGCGGGGAGAGGGTGGCCCAAAGGGCCGGATGAGGGGGTGTCGCCCCGAGCAAAATACTATTGTTTTACGTGAGGCCTTACTTTGCCGCACGTCCCCCTCATCCGCCCTTCGGGCACCTTCTCCCCAAGGGGAGAAGGAGGAACCGCGGCTCTACTTTTCAATAATCCTGCACTTGCGATTTCCCTGCCCACGCGGGGAGAGCTAGGGTGAGGGGCAGTCCCAACCTCTGAAGCCAACAGAGCCCCTCCAGCCCTGAGCCGCAGAAAATAACGATGGCGTTAAGCTCGCGGCAAATCGCGCAGAAGTTACTTCACGAGTGGGTCACAGTTGAGGCTTAACAGATCAGAGTTCCTTAGCCCCGAGGATAATCCATGATCACAGTTCCCTTCGAAGCGCGGCGCTTTCAATCGACCGCGGCCTATTACCTGCGCTACCGCATCCCCTATCCGGACAGCCTGATTGCCCGTGTCGCCGAGCGAAGTGGCCTGAAGGCTGGCGGCCATGTGCTGGACCTCGGTTGCGGTCCCGGCCAGCTCGGCATCGCCTTTGCGCGGCTTCAGGGCGCCGCCGTCACAGCCATGGACCCGGAGCCGGAAATGCTCGCCGCCGCTGAAGCCGGCGCCAGGGAAGCCGGCGCCAAGATCACCCTGCATCAGGGTTCCTCTTATGATCTCGGACCGGATATCGGCAGGCTGCACCTCTGCGTCATGGGCCGCTCCTTCCACTGGATGGATCGCCCGGCGACCCTTGCGGCACTCGACAGACTGATCGAGCCCGGCGGCGCGGTCGTGCTGTTCGGCGACAGACACATAGAGGCGACCCCGGATTGGCGCAGCATCGTTGATAAGCTGACGGAAACTTTTTCGCCGGAGCGCCATGAGCAGCGTTTGCTGCGCAAGAGCAAGGCTTGGGCGCCGCATGAGGCCATGCTGCTCGCCTCGCCCTTCCGCAACCTCGAGCGCATCGGCATCGTCAACGAATATCAGAAGGATATCGAGGATATTGTCGGCCGAGTCTTCTCGATGTCTTCCACCTCGCCGCAGGCGCTTGGCGACAAGCTCGCCGATTTCGAGGCGGCGTTGCGCGCCGAGCTGCTGGAAGTGGCCCCCGACGGTAAAATCACCGAGATCGTCGAATCGAGCGGCCTGCTCGCCTTCCGCGACTGATCGTCAGCGCGAAGCGAGCTCCTGCCGGGTTGCCGCCAGAAGCTCCTCGGAAAGCGTCGGCGTATCCATGGCGCGGGCAAGAATGACCGCGCCAACCATTGTGGAGAGATCGGCCAGCGCCTTGCGCCGCCGCTCCTCCTGCGTTTCTCCGGGCGTGATCTCTTCGAGGATCGCCGCCATTCCCATCAAGCCGTTGGTGAAGGTGGACTGCATTTCCGGCCCGTAACGGCTGACCTCCTGCGTCAGCGCCGCAAAGACGCAGCCGGTGCCATGCTCGACGACATTGCGGTGCGAGAGATAATGCGCAAGCAATGCGTCGCGCGGCGCTTCCGGCGCTGCCTCGACCACCTCCTGCCAACGCTCCTGCGAGCGCGCCACCAGCGCCTTGCTGGCTTCGCAAGCCAACTCGTCCTTCGACTCGAAATGGCCGTAGAAGCCGCCATGCGTCAGCCCGGCCGCCTTCATGATGTCGGCGACGCCGATGCCGTCGAAACCCTTTTCGCGAAAGAGCTCCCCTGCCACAGCAAGGATCTTCTCGCGATTCTCAGCGAATTTTTCCCGGCTCACTCTCATCAAAAAACTCCATCAGAGCATCAATAAATCTGTATTGACAATTTATATGATGACCATCATCAATACGCAACAAATATGACAGCAATCATGTAAATGCCTTTACACAAACGTTCAAGCCGGGAGAGCGGCATGGCGCTAGAAGCGGACACGGCACTCCTCGCCGTCCGCGATCGAGCGCTCTCGCAGCTCTTCTGATCCAGACGTTAAGTCACGCAACCTTATTGGAACGCACCACATGGTTTCCACAGTCCTTGCTTCGACGCTTGCCCGGCGCAACATCCACTATGGGTGGGTCGTCGTCGGTGCCACCTTCCTCACCATGCTCGTCACTGCCGGCGCCATGGGCGCGCCTGGCGTGCTCATCAAGCCGCTGGAAGACGAGTTCGGCTGGAGCACATCCTCCATCTCCTCCGCGCTTGCCGTTCGCCTGCTGCTGTTCGGCCTGATGGGTCCCTTCGCCGCCGCGTTCATGAATCATTTCGGTGTCCGCAAGGTCATCGTCTTCGCGCTGATCACCATCTGCGTCGGCTTCGTCGGCTCGCTGTTCATGACGCAGGTCTGGCAGTTGCTGCTCTGCTGGGGCATCATCATCGGCTTCGGCACCGGCCTCACCGCCATGGTGCTGGCCGCAACGGTATCGGCCCGCTGGTTCACCAAGCATCGCGGCCTCGTCGTCGGCATGCTCTCGGCAAGCTCCGCCACCGGGCAGCTCGTTTTCTTGCCGCTGATGGCGGAGCTGACGGAGCGCTACGGCTGGCGCACCACCGTGCTCTTCGTCTGCGCCATGATCGTCGTTGCCGCCTTGGTCGTCTTGCTGCTGATGCGCGACCGCCCGGCCGACGTCAATCTGCCGCTCGTCGGTGAAATACACGTCTCGCCGACGCCGCCCGCCACCAAGAATCTCAAGGCGGCCCTGGCATCGCCCCTCGTCATCCTGAAGGAAGCTTCGACGAGTTCCACCTTCTGGATCCTCGCCGCCACCTTCTTCATCTGCGGCCTTTCGACCAACGGCCTGATCCAGACGCATTTCGTCACGCTCTGCGGCGATTTCGGCATCGTGCCGGTGGCTGCCGCCAGCGTGCTCGCCGTCATGGGCATCTTCGATTTCTTCGGCACGATCGGCTCCGGCTGGCTGTCCGACCGCTTCGACAATCGCTGGCTGCTCTTCTGGTATTACGGTCTGCGCGGCCTGTCGCTGATCTACCTGCCCTTCAGCGACTTCACCTTCTACGGCCTGTCGATCTTCGCCGTCTTCTACGGCCTCGACTGGATCGCCACCGTGCCGCCGACCGTCAAGATCGCCGCCGACCGCTTCGGCCGAGAAAAAGCCGGCCTCGTCTTCGGCTGGGTCTTCGCCGCCCACCAGCTCGGCGCCGCCACAGCGGCTTATGGTGCAGGCCTGTCGCGCACCGAACTCAGCACCTACCTACCCGCCTTCTTCACCGCCGGCGCCTTCTGCGTGCTCGCAGCCATCCTGGCGCTGACCATCAACCGCTCCGGTTCGACGGACAAGGCCCCGGCACTGGCCCACTGACGCCAGCCCTTGAGAGCAAAACGGCCCATGGCGCCTGCTGCCGCCATGGGCCGAATTGCAAGCCCCGGAAAACAAGACGCATTCCTTCGCAACCCGTCTTGCGCGCCCGGCCAATCACATGTTAGACACCCGCCTCGTTACGATCCGTTGCCCCATTGGCGGAATTGGTAGACGCGCTCGACTCAAAATCGAGTTTCGAAAGAAGTGCTGGTTCGACTCCGGCATGGGGCACCATCGGACAGGCTAAGCGATTGCATTGGCAGCTCGCGATATCAGGAGGGCTCCGCGCGCACGTATCTCCCTGAGAATGGCGCCTGCTCTTGGTATCGTCAAAGCGAGCGCTCAGTTGGCGCACTCACTCGCTAGTCGCGGCGAGGGTTCGGCGATACTCGATGGGGACATGGTGTTCGTCGCAAATCATTTTTTACTTGATGCTCGCCAAGATGCTTCTGGATATAAGGCCTCCGTTCCTCTCAATCGCTGCAATCGCTCTTGCCGCTCTTGCTCGCCGTCAGGATTTTCATCGATCAGAGCCGACTTTGCATACTCATGCAATATCTTCCTAATAGCGGCCTCCATGGAATCGTTCGCATCTGATAACTGTTGGATGGCTTCCTGCGCCCGCTTCCTTATATGCGGTGGCAGTTGATCGATGCGAAATGTAGACAATCCACGGATGCCAGCGGCAACAAGCTCCTCACAATTGGACAGACGAATTCGAAGTTCTCTGATGCGCCGCAAGCTAAGCCGATTCAGATCAACAGCGTCGACGGTGAACTCTGCCAGTTTGGTGAGGCCTTTGAGCAAAAGGCCTTGCCGGGCAAAATGGTCCGCAAATTGATCTTGATCAGGTCGAAAGAACCTTATGCCGTCAGCACGCGCGACCTCTGGGACGGTGCGGGGTCCCTTCCGGGTGTTGCATTCATCACAGGCGTACATGAGATTGGAGTATACGCACTCCAGATCGGGTCTGGCACTCTTGGGCTCATAGTGGTCGATCGTGAACCTTATGGCTTGAGCTTCCGCCTCCGACATCGTGCAATAGGCGCAGGAATAAAGGAAGTCTCGCCGAAGTGTCTGCTTGTATTCATCATAGGGCCGACCATCGGGCACGCCTGATCTTATGACGAGATCGACATCTGATCGCTGAACTTGCGTCAACTCATCGTCTGACATTCAGCGACGCCGACCACTTTGGCTGGCGAGTTGGGCGCGAAAGCTGGTAACCTCGCTTAAAAGGTTTTCATATCGAGCAACATGCTCTTCTAGGACGTCTAACGTTGCGCCGTATTTGGCGTCTTCAATTCGATCAAGTGACCAACGCACATAAGCAAGGCGATTTTCCTCGGCGCGCGAGAGAGTTCCTTCGAACTTCCTGTCCAGCAGCTTTTGGCGCTCATTGAGCAACGCATCGTGTTCTTCAGCAGATACAGCCGTCGCGTTCAACCGTCCTGCCACTTTTGCAGTGACAGCGTAGGCAGAGTTTGAGCCGAGATTGGGCATCTGGAATTCGGCGCCAGTGGCGTCAGACGATATCTCGGCCGATCCAGCTCCTTCTGGCTGCTGGACGTTCGCGGCTTCGCCAAGCTTTTCAAGCGGTCTCATCGAAGGCGTTCCCAATAGCGAGCTCTTCAAAGTATTCGAGAGCGGTCTTCTGTGTAGCTTGACAAGCCCGTTCGAGCTCGCGCCGAGTGACAGGAATTTTCTTTTTCAGAAATCTTTGCCAGTCGAAGACAATAGTCAACAGTCCGTCTTCTTCTTCCGCTTTGGCTATTCGATGAATGCATCGCTCGCGCACGTTTTCATCTTCGTGGACGGTGGCAGTAAGGGCCATGTTGAAGCCCTCAAGCTTTCCCGCCCATGGACGTCCGAGATACTCAATAAAGCGTAGGATGCCAGGGGGTAGGTCATCTTCGGAGACGGTTGTCGTAGATACGACTCCAACCCTCATTACATGGCGGCGACCAGCCTCAGGAAGCAAAAGGGTTGATTCAATAAGCATCTCAGTCGCATCCGACAAAAGCGACGAAAAGACCTTCGGGCTCGATATAAGTTGCGCGACTGGCAGACCACCACTAATCGCCTTGAGCTGCATTCGATGCTGAAATTGAACCGATGCCTTTAGGGCGTCGAAGGAATAGAGGAAACCATTCTCTCGCTGAATATCGACCCTGAATACGTCTTGTGGCTGTGGCGTAACGACAAATTCTGGCTGTTCAGGCGTTCCCCATGTCATCATGAGCGCCGCTAACTTTGTCAGAATCGCTTCACCACCCCCATAAAAGGGGTCAAGCTGAAAACCAACAGATGGCTGAGATGCAAGCTTATCACACCAGGTCATAGGACGCGCCCCCGATTCACGAGGAATGATAGATCGCCGACATTAAAGAAAATCTACCATGCGCTTTAGGTCGCCATGATGCCCAAGCATCACGAAAATTTTCAATTTTGTGCCCTTTCCGTCATCCCCCGACCATTTACAGCCATAATCCTGCCCCCTAAAGGTGTGCAACGCAGCAAAAGGGGGCAGAATGCTTCGTAGACTTTACGATTGGACCATGTCGCTGGCTCGCCGCAAATCGGCGGAAATCTGGTTGGCCATTATCGCCTTCGTTGAGAGCTCGGTCTTCCTCGTGCCCGCCGACGTCCTGTTCCTGCCGATGTCTCTTGCCAAGCCCGAGCGCGCTTGGCGTTATGCGCTGACGGCGACGGTGGCCTCCGTGCTCGGCGGCATTGCGGGCTGGGCGCTCGGCTATTACGCCTTCGAGACGATCGCCAAGCCGATCCTGATCTTCTACGGCAAGCTCGACGCCTTCAACCAGATGAGCGCCGGCGTCACCTACGGGTGGGTCGTTCTGCTGCTCGTCACGTCGGGCCTGGCGCATCTGCCGCCGATCAAGGTGGTCACCATCCTCTCCGGCGTCGCCCATATCGATCTCGGCCTGTTCATCATCTCGGCCATCGTCGCCCGCGGCGCCCGCTTCTTTTTCCTGGCCTTTCTGCTGCGCCGCTATGGCGAATCGATCCGGCACTTCATCGAGAAGCGCCTGGGGCAGATCACCATGGCGGCCGCCGCCGTCCTCATTCTTCTCTACATTCTCTTCCATTATGTGCTGGCGCACTGAAGACGGAGCCCTTGCATGTCTAAGACTTTGACCTCTCGCGCCGGTCTCACCTATTCCGCGCTGCTTGCGATCGGCATGACCATCGTCATCGGCTCGGCGCTCGGCTTCCAATATATCGGCGGCTATATTCCCTGCGCCCTCTGCCTCGAGCAGCGCCAGCCCTATTATTACGGCATTCCCGTCGCGATCGTCGCCGCTCTGACGGCGGCTGCCGGCCTGCCCTCCTGGATCACCCGCGCGCTGCTCGCCATTGCCGGCATCATGATGGTGGTCGGCGGCGGCATCGGCGTCTATCACGCCGGCGTCGAATGGCACTTCTGGGCCGGCCCGACCACCTGTTCCACCACAGCCAGCAGCATGACGCAGAACGCCGGCGACCTGCTGAACGAACTCAGCACCATCAAGGGCCCCTCCTGCACGGAAGCTGCACTCCGCGTCCTCGGCCTGTCGATGGCCGGCTGGAATGTGATCGCCAGCGTCATTCTGGCAGCAATTGCGTTTATGGGCGTGAAGAAGGCTGCATGATCGTCGGCAGAGGCCGCGATCTCTCATGTGCCGTAGCTGTGACCCCCCCTCTGTCACTGTCGTGACATCTCCCCCACAAGGGGGGAGATTGTTGGGAATTTGCTGCTCGCTGTCCCAAAATCAGGACCTTGGTCTCTGCGGGTTAGATATCCGCTTAAGGCGAGAGCGTACTATAAGTTACCAATCTCCCCCCTTGTGGGGGAGATGTCACGACAGTGACAGAGGGGGGTGCCGCACTCTCCGCGAACTTAATCGCTAAAGAGAAGAGCAACCTTACGGCTGCAGTTCCGTATCCCAGTAGAGATAGTCGAGCCAGCTATCGTGCAGATAGTTCGGCGGGAACAGGCGGCCGTTGTTGTGCAGGTCCTGCACGGTCGGCTGATAGGGCTTCTGCGCCGGGAACATGCCGGCCTGCTTCGGCAGCTTGCTGCCCTTGCGCAGATTGCAGGGCGAACAGGCAGCCACCACGTTTTCCCAGGTTGTTTCGCCGCCATGGGCGCGCGGGATGACGTGGTCGAAGGTCAGATCGTCATGAGCGCCGCAATATTGGCATTCGAACCGGTCGCGCAGGAAGACGTTGAACCGGGTGAAAGCAGGGTTACGGGAGGGCTGAACGTAGGTCTTGAGGCAGACGACGCTTGGCAGCCGCATCGAGAAGCTCGGCGACGATACAGACTGATCGTATTCTGCAATGATATTCACACGGTCAAGGAAGACCGCCTTGATCGCGTCCTGCCAGGACCAGAGCGACAAGGGGTAATAACTCAGCGGCCGATAGTCAGCGTTCAGTACGAGCGCTGGCAAAGACTGCGGTGAGACTGCAATCGTCAAGGAACCCTCCTGATCGATTCGGCATCTACATCTGTATATTAGGCCGGTTGTTACAGGATTGTGAAGTCCAATAAATTCAGTGCATAGCGTCGAATCGACGGGAGCAGTCCATCAAGCGATGGGCAGCGCCTCGCGTCGGGTTTTGACGGCGTAATAGGCCCAGAAAAGCCTGGCCGCGACCGAGCGCCAGGGCGTCCACACGGCCGCTTCCCGGGCCAAAGCCTTGGGCAGGGGTCTGACTTCATGCCCAAAAGCCATGCCGACGGCCGCCTGCAGGGCGACGTCTCCGACCGGAAACACATCTGCGTGACCGCCGCAGAACATCAGATAGACCTCCGCCGTCCAGGGGCCGATTCCCTTGATGGCGGTCAGCTCGGAAAGCGCCTTTTCCGGGCTTTCGGCGCTGAGTGAGTGAAGATCGAGGCGGCCGCTGACCGCGGCCTCCGCAACGCGCTGCAAGGTATCCGCCTTGATCCGCGACAAACCAAAGGCGCGCCAGGCATCCGGTTCCAGCCCGTGATATGCCGCGGCGCTCACCCGTCCCATCCTCGCCATCATCCGCCCCCAGATCGCATCGGCGCTTGCCCGCGATACGACCTGCGACACGATGATATGGGCAAGCCCCTCGAAGCCCGGCTCGCGCAGGCGCAGCGGTACGGGTCCGGCCTCGGAGACAATCTGCCGCAGGCGCGGATCGAGCTCGACCAGCGCCGCCAGGCCTTGCCTGATATCGTCTTCACCGCGGATGATGTGCATGGCGTCTCGTAGTCCGGGATTAAAATTCGTGGCAGAAGAAAGCATGAACGCGATTCCCCGTCAAAAGCCGATATTCCGTTTTGCACCGAGCCCGAATGGCCCGCTGCATCTCGGCCACGCGCTGTCGGCGATCCTCAATCACGACATGGCGGATGAGGCCGGCGGCCGTTTCCTGCTGCGCATCGAAGACATAGATCAGGCCCGCTGCACACCCGAATTCGAAGCGGGCATATTTGCCGATCTCGCCTGGCTGGGCCTCTCCTGGGAAAAACCCGTGCGCCGGCAGTCAGACCATTTCCCTGCCTATCAAGACGCCTTGCGTTCGCTCATCGAGCGCGGCCTCGTCTATCCCGCTTTTCTGACGCGTGGCGAGGTGAAGACACGGGTCGCAGCCGGCGAAATCGACGGAAATCCGTGGCCGAGGGATCCCGACGGCACGCCGCTTTATCCGCCGGACGATCGCCTGCGCAACGATGAGGAAAGGAAGCGATTGCTGGGCGCCGGTCTCAAACACGCCTGGCGGCTCGACATGGAAAAAGCCATCCTCGCGATCGGGAGGCCGCTGCACTGGCAGGAAAGCGGCGATGGCGAGCGGGGCGATATTCCTGCCAATCCTGCCGCCTGGGGCGATGTCGTCCTGTCGCGCTCCGACGCGCCGTCGAGCTATCATCTCTCCGTCGTCGTCGACGATGCGGCGCAGGGCGTGACCCATGTCGTTCGCGGTCTCGACCTCTTTCACGCCACCTCGGTCCATCGCCTGCTGCAGGCCTTGCTCGGCCTGCCGCAGCCGCTCTACCATCATCATCGGCTGATTGTCGGCGAGGACGGCAAGAAGCTCTCGAAGAGCGAGCGCGATACCGGCATTGCCGAATGCCGCCGGCAGGGCTGGTCACCGGCGGAGCTTCGTCGCCGCATCGGTCTCTGAATGGTTTTCCAACCGTTCTCTAGCCGCTTCGGGGCCACCCGCTCCTTTGCCGAACAGCATGCGCCGCACCTTGAACTTCATCAGCGCCGCGTTGAACTCCGCGCCGAGGATGAAGATCACCGCCAGCATGTAGAGGAAGACGAGCACGATCATCACCGAGGCAAGGCCGGCATAGGTGGCCGTGTAATTGGCGAAGGTTGCGAGGTAATAGGCAAAGATCACGGCGCCGAGCGACCAGCAGAGCAATGTCAGGAACACGCCGGGGATGACATCGAACAGCCGCCGTCGTCCGGCTGCCAGCCACAGATGCAGGATCAGCAGTCCGGCAAGCAGCAGGAAGACGGTGCCGTATATACGCCAACTGAAAACGACAACCAGAATATCGGCAAGCTGCGGCACCCACTCCCGCGTATAATTCAGCACAAGCGGCACGGCGACCAGCATGATGCTAAGAAGGGCAAAGATCAGAACCGCCATAAGCACATAGCCGAGGCTCGCAAGGCGGTTGAAATACCAGGGCCGGTTTTCCGGCACGCGGTAGGCGCGGTTGAGCGAGATGCGCAGCGCCTCGACGCCGTTGGAAGCGAAATAGGCCGCGGCCAGCACGGAAACGGTCAGCAGCCCGCCGCGCGGAATGGTCAAAACCTGCACCACCTGATCCGCCAGGGGCTTTGCGATCGCTTCCGGCCAAGTATCGAAAATCAGATGCACCGCTGTCGAAGAAAACTGGCTGGCCCCGAGGAAACTCGCAAGCGCCGTTCCGAAGATCAGAAACGGAAAAACGGCCAGCAGCGTCGACAGCGCCACATGGCTTGCCATCGCGAAACCGTCATCCTCGACGAAATGAAACACCGCGTCGTAGACGACCCTATAGAGCGTACGAACGAATGTCGGCATTCCATCTCCGCTTGAGCCCGGTTTTCGTCCGCCGGTTGTCGATTGTGTCGGGTCCTTGAATATGGGAAACGTCTCCCCGTTTGTACAGGAATCATTCCATGGCAGATCAACGCACTATCATCGCAACGGGTTGCTCCTCCGGCATCGGCGCTTTCTGCGCCCGTGCATTGAAGGCGGACGGCTGGCGGGTTTTCGCAACCGTGCGCAAGGAGGCCGACCGTGCTTCCCTCGAAGCCGATGGTATCGAAGTGCTGCTGATGGACTATACCCGGTCGGAAACGATCTCCGCACTGGTGGCAACCGTTCGCGAACGGACCGGCGACCGCATCGACGCCCTGTTCAATAATGGCGCCTATGGCCAGCCGGGTGCGGTGGAGGACCTTTCTACCGATGTGCTCCGCGAGCAGTTCGAGACGAATTTCTTCGGCTGGCATGAGCTGACGCGGCAGGTCATCCCGCTGATGCGCAGGCAGGGCCAGGGCCGCGTCGTCAACGTATCCTCCATTCTCGGCCTGATCCCCTATCGCTTCCGCGGCGCTTACACGGCTTCGAAATTCGCGCTGGAGGGCCTGACGATCACGCTCAGAATGGAGCTGCAGGATAGCGGCATTCATGTCAGCCTGATCGAGCCCGGCCCGATCGCCACGCGCTTTACCGCCAATGCGCTCGCCAAGATCGAGGAGCATATCGATCTCGAACATTCGGCCCATGCGGTTGAATATCGGCGGCAATTGGCGCGGCTGAATGGCACAGGCCCAGTCAACAGGCACAAATTGGGACCCGAAGCGGTCTATGACGTGTTAAAATCCGCGTTGAACGCTAGAAATCCACGTCCGCATTATGTGGTGACCCTGCCAGCAAAACAGGGGGTTGTTTTGAAAAGGCTGTTGCCGGCTAACCTTTTCTATCGTCTGATGCGCCGGTTGGATTGAACGACGAAGGCCCGAAGCAATGTCTACCGTTACCTATATCGCCGCCATCATCCTCATGGGCCTGGTCGTGATCGTTCTCATTCGCGGCCTGTTCAACATGATGAAGGGCGACAATCCTAACCTCTCCAATCGGCTGATGCAGCTTCGCGTGCTGCTGCAGGCAATCGCGGTCATCCTGATCATGCTGACGCTGTGGCTGACCGGCGGCGGCCGTCCGACCTGACGACGGGATCATTATGGTCAAGCTCAACAAGATCTATACGAAGACCGGCGATGACGGCACCACTGGTCTGGTCGCCGGCCCCCGCCGGCTGAAGCACGATTTGCGCGTCGAAGCCTACGGCACGATCGACGAAACCAACTCCATCATCGGCATTGTCCGGCTGCACACCAACGATATGCTTGAACTCGATGCCATGCTGATGCGCATCCAGAATGACCTTTTCGATCTTGGCGCCGATCTCTCGACACCGGAAACGGACGAACCGCTCTCCTACGAGCCGCTGCGCATCATCGACAGCCAGGTCGTACGCATCGAACAGGATATCGACGCGCTCAATGCCGCTCTCGAACGCTTGAAATCCTTCATCCTGCCTGCCGGCAGCCCCGCCTCCGCGCATCTGCACCTCGCCCGCACGGTCGCGCGGCGCGCCGAGCGGCTGATGGTGGCTCTTTCACGCAGCGAAGGCGAGCGCGTCAGCCCGGCGGCTTTGAAATACATAAACCGCCTCTCGGATTTCCTGTTCGTCGCCGCACGTCATGCGAATGATCAGGGACGCGCCGATGTGCTGTGGGTTCCGGGAAAGAATCGGTAGGTGAGGCAAACTATGTTTGTCAGCAACCTACCGTATTGACGTTAACGTAAGCATTATTTATGCCCCCTGAGCCGATTTGCCGTTCTGCGCCGCGCAAGCGTTGTATTTGGGGAAAAAACGCGTATCCATGTCGCCATTCGACAAACGGAGTGGCGCTGAACAGGCCATGTTCTTTGGGCGCAGTGTTGAAGGAAGGATTCCATGAAGATTCTCGTCCCCGTGAAGCGGGTGGTTGATTACAACGTGAAGATCCGGGTGAAGCCGGACGGTTCGGGCGTCGAGCTTGC
>NZ_JARWGH010000036.1:0-45989 GCF_036528765.1 Rhizobium sp. BR 362
CTCCAATGAAAGAACACAAGGGACAAAACACCTTCAAGTGGCGGCTTTTCCTTGGGTTCGGTTATGTTCTGACCGGCGTTTTGACCGATCGGCTAAATCTCTTCCTTCCGCTGGACAGATTGTTTCTGTCCTTCGGTCTTGAACCATGCTCCAATACGTGACCCTGATGMGTTAACTTCGGTCACAGAATGGCGTGCGGCTCCCGGCTTCCCATTCTCCTTTAAGAGCGCAGCCCAGTTCTACCGGGCTCGCTAGCCGCCCATTAGGACAACCGGGATATCGTCGATGCGCCTTCCATGGGGCTGGTGTCGCGCGGTTCGTAAGCGCGCTGATCACGCAGGATCTGGAAGGCGATCGTTAAAAGCTTGCGCGCAATGGCAACCCGCGCTTTGTTGGTTCCTCTGAAGTTCAGATGCTCGTATTGGGCGCGAAGCTGCCCATCCGTGGCGATGGCGGGAGAGACCGCCTCGACGAAGGCCCAGCGCAGCCACTTGTTGCCCTGCCGGATGATCTTGCCGTGAAAGGTCTTGCCGCCGGAGGAATAGGTCGAGGGCACCAGCCCGGCATAGGCGGCAAGCTTCTTGGCGTTGCGGAACCGCTTGATGTCGTCGATCTCGGCATCGATCAGCCGGGCGAAGAACTCGCCGATMCCGGGGAYCGTCTTCAACAGCCTCACATTGGCATTGGCCTTGGTCATCGCCCGGATCGTTGCTTCCGACTGCTTGATGCGCACATCGATGTCGGCGATGAAGGCGAGGCCACGGTCGATCTGGATGCGGTCGATCTCTGAGACCTTCACCTGCGCCAGCTGGACGCGGCCGGCCTTGCCGAACAGGTCGCCRAGCTTCTTCARCTGCGCCGTCTGCTCSGGATAGCGATCGAACACCGTGACGATGCGGTTCTTCGTCATCGTGCGCAGCCGCACGTAAAACATCCGCTCGCGCAGGGCAATGCGCAGGTCGCGGGCCTTGTCGCTGGGGGCCCAGGCCTCCGGCACCAGGTCGGCCCTGAGCAGATGCGCCAGCACCGTTGCGTCGATCTTGTCCGTCTTGATCTTGGCGYCGGCGATCGCCTTSACCTTCAGCGGATGGGCGAGAACGACATCGTCACAAATGTCGTCGAGCCAATCGTACATCACCATCCAGTTGCGCGTCGCCTCGACAACCGCATGCGAGTTCTCGCGGTAGCGCTCCAGGAACCCACCCAGAGACTGGCGATCGTTCTTCACCCGACCGGAGCGCAACGTTTTCCCAGTCGAATCCTGCACCACCAGRTGGCTGTAGGATTTGTGGTAGTCGACGCCRATATGGTAWTSATAAGAGGCAGTCATGCTTCCAACTCCCTTGTTGAGATCTGCAAAACCCCAATAAGGTAAGCCGAAAGGCTGGAAGTGTGACTGTCCCTCGATCATCACCTGTATCTCAGTGATCCGTTCTCCCAACGGGCGCGGCCTCTTTCATGCCATCTCCTTTGCAACCGGCGAACTTTCCCACCGATCCGGTCCTCCGGCACCCCGTTCCTTGCTTTCAAACTCAACCATCTCTTTTTATAGGGCGCCTGTCATCATCCGCAGCCGAAAGCTTTTGTTCGCTGGTTTCGATTGCGGAGCAAGAACCGGAGTTTTGATCCTGCCCGATCAACCTATCCCTTTGCTCAGATCATCGACCGAGATCGATGATCCGCTGGATACATCAGGAAGGAAATCCACATGAGCAAAGAAGAAGACAACAAGGCCATCGTCGTGCGCTGGTTCACCGAATTCTGGGGTGAGACCTGCAATCTGTCCGTCGTTGACGAAATCGCCGCGCCGGACATGCTGCTGAAGTACTCGCTGCATGAGCCGCGTCGCGGCCATGATGACATCAAGGCTTTTATGATCGGCTTCCGCGCGGCGTTCCCAGATCTTAATTTCTGGGGCACCGCCGATCTCATTGCCGAAGGCGACTATGTCGTCGGGCAGTGGGAGGGCGGCGGCACGCACACCGGCCCGGCATTTGCCGACTTTCTGGTCGGATCGCTGCCGGCTGCGACCGGTCGCAAGATGCGCTTCACCGGCACCACCATCCTGCGCATCGAGAATGGCAAGATTGCCGAGGAAATCGGCCTCGACGATGGCGTGACGGCGCTCACGCAGCTCGGCCTCATCAAGGCCGCCTGATAAAGGGTCGCCGCTCATCATCGGGGCGGCGACCTTCGGATGATCTCAGGTCGCGCAGGAATCGGGTGGCAGTGCGGCTCTCCCGCTGCCAGGAATGATGCACCTACGCTGGAACACACAGGGACAAACGATATGACCGTGATGCCCAGAAACCGGACGACTTTTATACAGACCGCGGTGGTCGATGATCCGCGTTGGGCGCGTATCGTCGCTAGAGACCGGAGTGCCGATGGCCATCTATGGTATTCGGTGGCAACGACCGGCGTCTATTGCCGGCCCTCCTGTCCATCGCGAACTGCGAACCCCAAGAACGTGCAACTGCATGATTCACTAGAAGCCGCCAGAGCGACGGGTTTTCGCGCCTGCAAGCGGTGCAAGCCGGACGGTCTTTCTTCAGACGGAGAGAACGCTGCCATCATCGCGCGCGTTTGCCGATTGATCGAAGAGAGCGAGGAGGAACCGTCTTTGCACGAGCTCGCGGATGCGGCCGGACGCAGTGCCAGCCATTTCCACCGGCTGTTCAAATCCGCAACCGGCGTGACGCCCAAGGACTACGCCTCGGCCCACCGCGCGGCGAAAGTCCGTGAAGGCCTTGCGAGCGGCAACAGCGTCACAGAGGCGATCTATGATGCCGGGTTCAATTCGAGCGGGCGCTTCTACGAGAAATCCACCGATATGCTCGGAATGACGCCGAGCCAGTATCGATCGGGAGGCGCGAATGAAGATATCCGCTTCGCCGTCGGCCAATCGTCACTAGGCGCGATTCTGGTTGCGTCGAGCAGGAAGGGCGTGGCGGCCATTCTCCTCGGCAGCGATCCAGACGCGCTGCTGCGCGATCTTCAGGACCGCTTTCCCAACGCCAACCTGATCGGTGCGGACGGGGAGTACGAAGCCCTGGTGGCGCGTGTCGTCGGGCTTGTGGAGGCGCCAGGCTTGGGGGTCGACTTGCCGCTCGACGTTCGCGGCACAGCGTTTCAGCAGCGGGTCTGGCAGGCACTCAAGGAGATTCCGGTTGGCCGGACCGTCTCCTACATGGAAATCGCCCGCCGGATCGGCTCGCCCAAGGCGGTGCGAGCCGTCGCCGGAGCATGCGCGGCTAACAATCTGGCCGTCGCAATCCCATGCCATCGGGTGGTGCGGAACGACGGTTCGCTTTCCGGCTATGCCTGGGGAGTGGAGCGAAAACGTGTTCTGCTTGACCGCGAAGCGGCGCAAGGCCACTGAGCGCCCGATGCATAATACTGTCGTCGCGCGGTACCTCTGGCGCATGCCGTGTGAGCGAGGCAATATGCCGACATGAACGCTCCCCTTCAGAACCGCGTCACCCCGTTCGGCGATATCGTAGCGATTTCGCAACGCGGACTGTTCACCGGCAATCGCGGCATCATCCACGATCCGGCGACCAAAACCCTGCTGAACAAGCGCTGGTCTAGTAAGGCATGGCTGGTCTGCACTTGCGAATACAAGGGCCGCCGCCGCGATGTCATGGCCAGCCGAAGCTGGACCGAACTCTTTTTTCTGGACGAGGCTGTGGCGCTGGCCGCCGGTCACCGTCCTTGTTTCTTCTGCCGGCGCGATGCCGCCAAGGCATTTCGCGCCGCGTGGGCCGGTGCGAGAGGTCAGGCTGAACCGTCGGCCGCCGCCATGGATGCAGTCCTCCACAGTGAACGCATGGAGCGCGGACGCAAACGGATACATCCGCTTCCGGGACCTCTCCCCGAGCTGCCGGATGGTACGGTCATCGCGGCGTCAGGTTCTGCCTATACGATCGCCGACGGCCGTGCTTTTCGTTGGGCCGAGCATGGCTATGAGCAGTCGCAGAAGCTCACTCACGCCGCCGGCATGCTGACCCCGCCGTCCATATTCATGGCGCTTCAAGCCGGCTACCGGCCGATTCTTCATCCTATGATCCGGAAATAAAATTATTTTTCCCGCAGGCGAAAAACTTGCCGATTTGAAAGCAAGGACCGGAGTGAGGACGGACGGCCGCAGCTCTATTGTCGATCGTCAGACAGATCATGGAGTTTTACAAATGGATCTTATGGAACGGACATTCCTTCGCGCGCAAGCTGCCGGCGATAAGGAGGCCAGATCATGAATTCTCATTCGAAACCCACCCTAAGTGCCTCTTCCGACCCCTCCGCAGAGGCGCGTGTCGCCGGGTATGACTGGCAGAAGCTGTCGGAGGAACTGAGCGGGTTCGGCTGCGCTGTCATGGAAAAGCTGCTGTCGCCCGAGGAGTGCCGGGAGATCGCCGGCCTTTATCCGCAGGAAGAGCATTTTCGCAGCCATATTCACATGGCGCGCCATGGGTTAGGCAAAGGCGAATACCGCTATTTCAAATATCCGCTGCCGGATCTGCTTGGCGGTCTGCGCACGGCGCTCTTTCCGCGGCTGGCCGAGGTTGCCAACGACTGGAACACACGTATGGGCATCGATCAGCGTTATCCTGAAAACCATGCCGCCTTTCTGAAACAGTGCCATGATCAAGGCCAGACGCGGCCGACGGCGCTGCTTCTGCAATATGTTCCAGGCGATTTCAATTGCCTGCATCAGGACCTCTATGGCGATCTTGCATTTCCGCTGCAGGTGGCGATCCTGCTCTCCGAACCGGGAAAGGATTTCACAGGCGGCGAGTTCGTTCTGACGGAACAGCGCCCGCGTATGCAAAGCCGCGTCGAGGTCGTGCCGCTGCGCCAGGGCGACGCGGTCGCCTTTGCGGTCCACAGTCGTCCGGTCCAAGGCTCCAAGGGAAACTATCGCGTCAACCTCCGGCACGGCGTCAGCCGTCTTCGTTCAGGCATGCGCCATACCGTCGGCATCATCTTTCACGATGCGAAATGAACGAGCCTAACGAAGGCAGCTAAGGCCCGTTTCCGTATCAAAGAGATGTATGGCTTCGTCGTCGAAGAATAGCGTCAGCTTGCGGTCGGTGCTGATCGGCGTGCGCGGAGCAAGCGAAGCGGTCAGCCGTTGATCTCCGGCGATCGCGGTGACGACAAGTTCGGGGCCCGTCAGCTCCGCAATTTCGGGTATTGCTTCGATCGACAGAGCACCTCGTTCCAGACGCAGCGCTTCGGGCCGGATGCCGAAATTGAGATTCTGGCCTTCCTTAACCTTACCTTTGAAGCGTTCGGGGAGCGGCAGGCGACTGCCTCCGCCTTGTAACTGCAGCCCATCCGCGTGAACCGTGGTCTTCAGGAGATTCATCGGTGGGACGCCGACGAAGGTTGCCACATATAGCGTTGCAGGACTGTTATAGATTTCCTCCGGCGTACCCAACTGCTCGATCCTTCCGTCCCGCATGACCGCGATCCGGGTGGCGAGCGTCATAGCCTCGATCTGATCGTGGGTGACATAGACGACCGTCGTCTTCAGCATCTGATGAAGACGCTTGAGCTCCGTGCGCATTTCCATGCGCAGTTTGGCGTCGAGGTTCGAAAGCGGTTCATCGAAAAGGAAGACTTCCGGCTTGCGCACGAGCGCGCGGCCGATGGCGACGCGCTGCCGCTGGCCCCCGGAAAGCTGGCTAGGCTTGCGGTCCAGCAGATTTTCGATCTGAAGCAGTTTCGCAGCCTCGCGCACGGCCTTGTCGCGCTCTGCCGCTGGCACTTTGCGCATCTCAAGGCCAAAGCCGATATTGCGGTGGACCGTCAGGTTTGGATAGAGCGCATAGGATTGGAACACCATGGCAATGTCGCGGTCTTTGGGATGCACGCCAAGAACCGAGCGTTCGCCTATCCGCACGTCGCCGCTTGTCGCCTCGGCAAGACCGGCGATGATGTTCAGCAGGGTGGACTTGCCGCAGCCGGAAGAGCCGAGCAGCACCAGGAAGTCGCCGCTCTCAAGCGCGATATCGATGCCCTTCAGCGTCTCGACCTGACCATAGGTCTTGCGGATATTCTGGATTTCGAGCGCGCTCATCGTGCGGCCTCCTTCGTCGCCTTGAGCTCGCCATAGCTGCGGGGAAGGGTGGAAATGGCGCGCGAGGCGACCTCCGTTCCCGCAGCCAAACAGGTAGAAAGCGTTTCGCCGCGGGCAAGCGCGGCCAGGAACGCGGCATTGAAGACGTCGCCGGCACCGATCGTATCCACGACTTTTACCTGAGGCGCGGTGACCGCCACGAGTGCTCCATCCGCGTCGATGGCGATCGCGCCGTCAGGTCCGCGTTTGACGACGGCGATCGCCCCTTCAGGCATATGCGAGCGAAGATGGCGCGCGGCGTCGGCGGGATCGTCCAGACCTGCGAGCGTGGTCGCTTCCACTTCATTCAACAGGGCAATGCCGCAGCGCGACAGCCATCCGCGCGTTGCGGCGCAATTTTCATCCGTCCAGCCATCGAGCGGCCATCCGGTATCGAGTGCAAGGGTAATCCCATGTTCATAGGCCCAATCGAACAATGCGTCGTAATCCCGTGTCAGATCGTCGGTCAGGAAGGGGCCGCATAGAAGGGCGTAGCCGCCGGAAAGCGTCGATCCGTCGAGAACGGCAAAGACATCGGCAAGGCTGAGGCGTGGCAGGTGACCGCGCGTTGTGAAGAACGTCCGTTCGCCGTCCGGATGGGTGATCCCAACGGAAAGCGTCGTGCCCTCCGGATGCACCGGCCACTTAGCAGCCCGTTCGCCGAAGGCTTGGCTCAGCCACCGGCCGAACTCGTCACTGCCGACGCTCGCGGCGATCTCGAAGCCGACGCCCATGCCTTCCCAGGCAAGCGCGCTGTTGCCCGCCGCACCGCCGACACGCAGTTCGTCATGGTCGACGATGATCTCGGTGCCCGCTTTCGGCCAGGGCGCGGCGGGCCCGAGGATCAGGTCGACATTGACATTGCCGATGACTGCAAGCGGCTTCATTCATTCACTCCGCGTAATTTTCGTCGAGCGGACCGGCGTTCCGGCATTGTCGACGCGAGCTTCGGCAAAGGCGATCATCAGCCGTTGCGCGATGGGCAGCATGGCGAAGATGGCTGCAAGGCCGCTTGCCGGCTCGAAGCGGAGCGTCACTGCTCCCACCACCGGCTCTTCACCGGAGGCATCGAAGACGACGGTCGGGGCACCAGTTTCCACGGCCGAGACGATCATCGCGGTGACAAGGCTTGCCGTGTTATCCTGCCCGCGGAAGAGAACAACACCGATACCAGGCCCGAGCATTTCCATCGGCCCGTGCCGAAGCTGCCCGCCTTCGAGCGAAAAGCATGGGCGGCGAGACAGCTCCGTCAAACCGAGTGCCAGCGCTTCGGCCACACCCTGCAATCTGCGGCCGGACGTGACGACCGTTTCGACATTCGCGAGCGCGGAAAGGGCCGCCGCGATCTCGACGTTTTGGGGCGACTTGAGCACGTCAAGTGCCGCCGCCGGATCTTCGCCAGACGCGGCAAGGATCGCAAGATGGAGAGCAAAGGTGACCGTCAGGCTGCGCGTCGCAGCAAAGGCCAGCTCTGTGCCACCGGCGCCGATCAAGGACGGCGCTGTTCTTGCCAGGAACGAGCTGCCTTCGAGTGTCAGCCCGAACGTCTCGTCCGTGCCGCCGGTCTCGTTGAACCAACGGATGACTTCGGCGCTTTCGCCGGATTGCGAGGTTACGAAGATCGTTCGGCCCTCCAGCGAGAGCGGCTGGCCGAGCTGTTCGGACAACGGTGTCGCGATCGCGTCGATGCCCAAAGCGCGATAAAGCGGTTCGACTGCGCGGTTGACGGCATGCGATCCTCCCATGCCGAGGAGCAGCAGCCTTCGCGTCTTCTTCAGTGAGGAGGCTGCCTTTACGGCCATTTCGGCGGCGCCTTCGTAGGAGGCGATGGCATCCGCATGCTGCCGTGCCATTTCGCGATCGATCGCAACAAGTCCTGCGGGTCGTGTTTTTTGTCCGGTCATGGTCATCCCTTGACGCCGCCGCTTGTCAGCCCCGAGATCAGGGCGCGTTGCATGACGAGACCAACGAGCACCGGAGGCAGGGCGGCAAGCACACCGGAGGTCGCAATCAGTCCGTAATCGGATACACGTCCGCCCGCCAGATCGGCGATGGCGACGGTGAGGGTCTTCGCACGCTGGTCTGACGTGAAGAGCAGCGCATAGAAGAATTCATCCCAGGCCAGCAAGAAGGCGAAGAGCGCGGATGTCGCAATCACTGGCATGGCAAGCGGCAGCGTGATGATCTTCAAAGTCTGGAGGAGGCCGGCGCCGTCGATCATGGCGGCGGATTCGATCTCTTTCGGAATGGAATCGAAACCGGATTTCATGAGCCATGTCGTGAACGGCGCGAGGATGGTGAGATAGACGAGCGCAAGCCCGAAGACGTTGTTCAGCATGCCGAGATAGGCAAGGCCCATGTAGAGCGGCACGGCGAGCGCTACCGGCGGCAGCATGTAGGTGGCGATCACCATGGACAGCGACCAGCCGACGGAAGGGGTGCGCGACACCGCCCAGCCGGCGGGGATTGCAAGCGCGATAGCCGCAATCGTCGCCATGCCGGCGATTTCGATGCTGTTGCGCAACGAGGAGGTGAAGGCGGCGCCGGTGCTGTTTTCGATTGTCGAGAACAACAGCCGGTAACGGGAAAAATCGGCCGTCTGCGGCCACCAGCGCAGCGGTTTCGCCGCAAGATCGGCGGCTGGCGAGATGCTCATGACGAACAGCCAGAGGATCGGCGCGAGAATGACGGCGGCGAGCAAAACCGCCGCGATATAGATGAAGATGGTGAAGATCGGGCTTCTGCGTTCCATCAGGCGGCGCTCCCCACCGTCTTGCGCACCAGTGCGGCATAGCCGGCGGCGAGCACCGTCACCAGCAGCGTCACCATCAATGCCAGCGAGGCGCCGGATCCGGCCCGTTGGAAGGAGAAGGCTTCCTGATAGACGAGGATCGACAGCGTGCGCGTGCTGTTGGCGGGGCCGCCGCGCGTCATGACCCAGATGATATCGAACACCTTGAAGGCTTCGATGGTCCGCAGCACCAGCGCCACCATCAGCGGACCCGCGAGATAGGGCAGGATCACGAAACGAAAGCGGGCGATCGGTCCGGCGCCATCGACCAGCGAGGCAGCGGTGATATCGCGCGGCACCGCCTGCAGTGCCGCCAGTGCAATCAGCGCGACAAGGGGAAAGTTCTTCCAGCAATCGGCGACGATCAGCGCTGACAATGCGGTGGCGGGTTCTCCCAGCCACGAGCGATAGGCATCGATCAGGCCTAGCTGCGTCAGCGCCGCGTTCAAGGCGCCATATTCCGGATTATAGATCAGCCGCCAGAGCGTCGCGTTCACGACCGTCGGCAGTGCCCACGGCAGGATCATCAATGCGCGCAATGCGGTGCGGCCCCGGAATTCCTGATTGAGCAGCAATGCGGCAAGCACGCCGATCACCATCTCGGCCGCAACGGAAATGATGGCAAACAAAGCCGTCGTAATGAGGGTCCGCTGGAAGTTCGAACCGGAGATCATCTTCGTGTAGTTGTCGATCCCGACGAAATTGCCTTCCGTGCCGACGAGCTTGGCGTCAGTGAAGGAGAGACGGACGGTATCCACCAGGGGCCATCCGATGACGGCGATCATGATCACGAGGAGCGGCAGCATCAAAAGCCACGCGCGGGTTGTCATCCAGGTGCCGGACATTTTTGGGCCACCCTTTTTATTCGTCGGACTGGATCGGAAACGGGCGGCGCGGTGCGCCACCCGTTGGCGGCGGCCTTAAAGACCGCTGTTGTCGGCAGCCGATTTCAGCGCGTCTTCCGGCGAGGACTGACCGAGCAGCGATTCCTGGATCGCCTGCTGCAGTGCCGTCGAAAGCTCCTGATATTTTGGCGTCGTCGGGCGCGGATACATGGCTGCAAGGCCGACCTTTGCCGCTGCGATCAGTTCTTCCTGTCCCTTGGTCACGGCCGGGTCGCTATAGGAGGATGCCCAGATCGGCAGGCTGAGCTTGGCATATTGGTTCTGCGTCGGCTGCGAGGTCATGAAGCTGATGTATTTCCAGGCCTCATCCGGGTGCTTGCTGGCCGTGGTGATGCCGAGGCCCATCGAGCCGTTCACCGCGGAGGCTTCGCTCTTGCCTGCCACACCCGGCGCCGGGACGACGCCGACCTTGCCGGCCACTTCGCTGTCCTTCGGGTCGTTCGCCATGTTGTACATATAGGTCCAATTCAGCGCGAAAGCGGCATCGCCGTTTTCGAAGACCTTGCGGACATCTTCCTCCAGGAATTCCTTGGAGTTCGGATTGGTAAGTCCGGACTTATAGCTGGACACCATGTATTTCAGGGCGTCGAGACCACCGCCGGTCTGGAAGGCCGGCTTGCCGTCCTTCAGGAAATCACCCTTATATGCGCTGACGAGCGTCGTGTAGTCGCAGATGGCGGCTTCGGCCTGCGACCAGCTCCAGGCGATCGGCGTGGCGAGCAGCCCCTTGTCCTTGATGGTCTTTGCCTGTTCGGTGAGCTCGTCCCAGGTCTTCGGCGGGTTCTTGATGCCGGCCTTTTCGAGAATTTCCTTGTTGTAGAACAGGTATTTCGTATCGAGAATCCACGGCATGCCGAAATATTTGCCGTCATACTGGACGGTGGTCCAGGCGCCGGGCAGCACGCCCTTTTTCATGTCGTCGGTGATGCGCGAGGACACATCGACGAGCACTTTGTTCGTCGCATATTCGGCCGGCCAGATCACGTCGAAGAGCACGACGTCATAGCCGCCGCCGGACCCCTGCGCCAGCACGGTCTTGTCGTGCAAGCCTTCATAGGGAACGAACTCGAGATTGACCTTGATATCGGGATTGGCCTTGGTGAAGGCGTCGGTCATGGCGCGCACATCGGCTTCGCTATAAGCGGCCTGGGCCATGAAAAGCGCGTTGATCGTCGTTTCAGCAAATGCATGCGATGCAAAAGACGCGCCGATCAGCGCAGCGCCAAACAAGGTCTTGCTTAGGGATTTCAACATTCCACCCTCCAGTTTTTGACTTCACGCGATTTTCCGACGGCGGCTTTCGTCGCGATCGGTTTTTGAAGAAGGCAGCCGAAATCGGATGCCCGATCATTTTCGGATCATCGTCGGGCGTCTACCGGCCCTCTTGTTCCCACGAAACTCTCCGGTTTCTATTAAGTCAATTGTCTTGACTTAATTACTTCTTCAATATTCTACTGCTGTCAAGAGGGAATTGCAGATGAACGATGCCCGTCCGATCCGCGCCAAAAGCGGCACCAACCACGAAGGCACCAGTGCCCATAACCGCCGGGTTATGATCGACGCATTGCGCGTCAATGGAGCGCTTTCGCGGGCGGATTTGGCGCGCGCCACGCGGCTGACGAAGCAGACGGTTTCCAACATTATCGACGAGCTTGAACGCGATGGTCTGGTGACGTCTCAGCAGACGGTGCGAAACGGCCGCGGGCAGCCTTCGACGCCATATGTCCTTGTCCCGCAAGGGGCGTTTGCGATCGGCCTGCAAATCGATCGGCATATGACGAGAGCGATTGCCGTCGATCTCGTCGGAAATGTGCTTGTCCGGCTGGAGGCGAAGCTTCCCTCGGGTGGACCGGCGACGGGGGCCAAGGTCATTCTCGACCTTGTGGCGGATGTCCGGCGGCAATTGGCGGAGATCGCGATGCAATCCGAGGAGAGGCTGATCGGTCTCGGTGCGGCGATGCCGGGCCCCTTCGGGCTCGCCGGTAATGGCGACGATCCCTGGATGATGGAGGCCTGGCAGAAGTTTCCATTGCTTGAGACCCTTGCCGTCGGCACCGGTCTCGATGTCAGCATTCAAAACGATGCCGCCGCGGCAACGATTGCCGAACGCATGGTGGGGGCAGCGCACGGGCTTGATCATGCGGTCTGCCTCTATGTCGGCTATGGCATCGGTGCCGGCCTTATTCTCGGCGGCGAACTTTATACCGGCGCGAACGGCAATGCCGGCGAAATCGGGATGGCCTTGCTTACGGTGGGAGGCCGGTCGACCCCGCTCGAACATCGCGCGTCCTTGGCCTCACTCTATCAATATCTATCGCTCGACCCGGCCGATCCGGATCTTTATGCCAAAATCCATGATCTTGTATCGGCCGATGATCGCAGAATCGTTGCATGGATCGAAGCCGCCGCCTCCGATCTCAGATGGAGCGTGCATCTGATCGAAACCATTTTCGACCCGCAGACCGTCATCCTGTGCGGCAGTGCACCGCGCATCTTAGTGGAGCGTCTCATTACGGCCATGGGGCCATTGCTGCCGTCGATCGCCGAGCGCCGCGATCGTACAGTCGCGCGTTTGCAGACCGGCATTGCCGACCCCTGGTCCGTCGCGCTCGGAGCGGCCGCCGGCCCCATCAGCCAGGAATTCGACCCGCGCTATGCGGCGATTTTGAAAGACTAGTGACTTCTAGGAATTTCCCGCCAGCCCGAGCCAGTGCCCTATCGATCGGCACCGTGGATGATAAGCGGCCGAAAAATGGATGGTGATCGCTCTTGTCTGCGAGCAAGGAACAATTTTTTCTGACAGAGTTCGGCACGCCGGGGATTCAAGAAGATGAAACGTCAGTGGTGGGATGATCCCGTAAACGTCGAAACCTACGTTCCTGGCAGGTATGTCATTGTCAACAGCACCGAAAGTGCTGCGCAATACATGTTTGAGGAGTGGCGGGGCGAGCGTAGCGAGACGGCTTTTCAGGCGGTGATGCAAGCTCTCTTCGATGCTCATGACGGAAAGCTGCCGATTGACGATGCGCGCGCCGCCTTCATGACGGCAGTCGAAAATGCCGGGCTGCGTTTTGCTGCCGGCAAAACCTAATCTAAGAAGAGCACGCAAAAAAGTGCCGTTAGCAGCGACGGGTTTTCTGCTAACGGCAACAGGAAATCACATCACCTTGGTCACATCAGTGGCAAGGTGTGTCTCCGGCGGCGCATCGAACTTGCCGGTGTGATCATTGTTCCCGCCGAAGACTGCGATTTTGCTCAACCATGTTTTTTCCGTCTCCGCCTGATCGGAATGCCATGGTCGAATGCCGGCGAAAACACCAGAAATCAACGGCAGTTCTCTGATGATCGATGGTCTTTCGAAGGAGAGGATTCCGGCGATCGAGTATCGTGACTTTGAGTGCGATTTAATGAATCCGCTCTTTCGCGTGGAACATCGGATCGCCACACCCGTGGATGCAGGCGGGAGCGCTTAAAATCTCTCAGCCGTCAGCGCCTCTGTGTTCGGTTGCTGACGATGGGGAGGAAATGGGCCGACCCATTGGAAAGTCAAGCCGCCAGGCGAGTTTGCGACCGCCTCGCTGAACGCCGGCAGAGTAGTTTTGGAGAGCCGTCATCTCTGCAAAAGTGGACGCGTGGCGAGTATTGGCGGCGGAGTTCGGCCGTGGGTTCACCCGCCGCTTCCCGGACCGCCGTCGCCTTCCAGGAACTCGGGATATTGGATCACTTCGCGATTATTGGTGTCGATTGAAGACCTTGGCGATGCCCCGCTATCTTTAGGCGAATAAGGCTCATCTTTTTCCAGATGGACGATGATGTGATCCATCAGCGCGATAGTATCCGCCATCACTTCGATCTGCTTGTTCAGCTCCCGGCTGAAATTTCGCGTCAAATTTCCCTTGTCGACCATAGGATCGACTTGGCCCTTGACGATTTGAACGTCTTCCCGCTCAAGGTCCGCCAACAGTTGTTTTGCAGCTTCGACCTGACGAGACAACGTCTTGCGCTGCTGCAGCAGGTCATCTCTCATACCGTCGACCATTTGATCATCTCGTTGATGTAATTTGACGAAGACCGCAGCTAGATCCGTTGAACCATTCCAAGCTCATCGAATGATGCTATCTGCTCCTTTGTCGCGCCGACCGGGGCCATGAAGCGCGCAGACTTGCCAGCGTCGCGAATAGCCTTCACGGCATTCAATGCCGCCTCGTAGGTGGCATGCTCTTCAAAGCCGTCCGCAGACAGTCCATCTTCCAAATAGGTCTCGACGTACCACGTCCTTTGCATAAGCTCTCCTCCACTTTATTAGGCGGAGATTGGAGGTTGCCGAGCGATGTCAAGAAGCAGGAGAACCAAAACTCCGCTGATCCACGGATAGTGCGCGCGGCGGATTCCGGTTGCTACGGCGGCGGCCACCTGAGTGGACGAGCTCGGAACCTGCATCTGGTCGTGCTTGATCGAAATCACATGGAAATCGAAGGAACCGCGCTGGGGCAGCAGCGTTGGGAAGGCGACGAACGAGGATTATCCATGGACACGGATCGCTATAATTGGATCAGCAGACGCGCACACGAGATCTGGCAGCAGGAGGGGTTCCCTTCCGGACGAGACCGCGAACATTGGTCGCAAGCTGTGGCCGAACGTGAGCAACTCGAACTTGAAGAGGCGGGCGCTTCCGATACTACCGACGAGCAATGGGACGAGATTAAAAGCGTTCTGGTCGTCGATGACGAACCGATAATCCGGTTCGCCGCTGTCGACGCGCTCGAGCATGCGGGGTTTGAGGTCTGGGAGGCTGCCAACGCCGATGAGGCTCTTATCCTGCTGAACCGCAGGAACGTCGATGCCGTGTTCACTGATATCAATATGTCCGGATCAATGGACGGCCTCGGGCTGGTTTCGCGGATTCGTGCCCTTTCGCCTAAGACGAGGGTCGTGGTCACGTCCGGGCATGTCGGGTTGGGCAATTTCGACCTGGCAAGCGGAGTATCGTTTCTGCCCAAGCCCTACCAATTCGAAGCCTTGATCAATCTGCTGTCGACGCCAGTTTCTGAAGCCAATTGATATATGACCTGGCGCCCGTCTTTCTATCTCCGCAAGGCGTGCCTTGCGGGCATCTTCCCCTGATTGAAAGGGAGCAGCGGCAGTTCTATCCCCGAAACCGCACCATGCGGATGACGGCCAACTCGTCCAACAGTGCCCCTCCGAAAAACCACGCCTGAAAGAGCGACGTTCAGCCTAATGACAGTGGCTTAGCGTACTTGGTCTGAAAAGCGTTATGCTGTCTTCGGTTCCCGGCAAATTCTTGAAATTGCAGAGACCGAAAATTACATCATTTCCAATCGGCAAATGCGCCAGGCGGAGGAAGGACGGAATGATCAGCAGGTATCTCAGCAAGCGTGACTTGGCTCTCGATTCAATCGACTTGGACACCTGTCAGCGCGCCTTTGATGCCATTCTGCTCAAAAGGAATATTTCGCGCGAAAGCGAAGAAGGCGAGCAAGTGGCGGCAATGATCATCGAGCTTTTCAGGGAAGGGGTTCACGACGAACATCAGCTTGTCGCGCTTGTCGGCATTAACGAGAGCCATCGCCCTCGTTAATGCCGATAAAATCCCGCTTTGGTGGAACAAACCTAGTAGGACACCGTTTGCAAACTAGTTGGAAAGTTCCCCTTTCCGACCGGCCTCCAAGCCAACCCGTCGTTGGCGGCGCCCCTGCCAGCGGCGGGTTCCTGGATCAATCCAGCTATCCGTCCCGCGGCGTCGGATTCGGTCCGCATCCACACCTGAACGCTGCTGAACTTTCCGCGCGAGGCGCGCAGCCGATATTGCGGAGTAGGCAGATCATAACTTCAAACAAGTCTGCCGTCAGCCGGCGGGGCCGCAATGCTGGCGACAGACCTTCTCGTGGCGCCTTTTGGAGCCACCAGGCGAGGACGGGGATCGACTCGCCCGTTTGGGTGAACGCCAGGGAAAACGACTTGTTCCATCGGCTTATGAACGAAGCCAATCGGCCAACTGCAAAGATTAGCTCGTTCTGATCTAAGATCGTTCGCTATGGAAAGCAGACGTATCAATCTTTTCAGACATGGCTGGGCTTCCCTCGCGATAAGATGCCCCGGCCTTCGTGCGCACCCCAACAATGCTCCTTGGTTCAGAGATCTATGCAAAAGCTATAGCCAAGCGGTCTTGCAGCGAGATCGGCTGCGGCTGACACGAGTCAATGCCGATCAATTGGGAGAATACGAGGAGCTCTGCGACGATCTGGAGAAAGAAGCCCAGCTCTATCTCGGCTTGTTAAATCAGCCGTCGTAGGCGCCAAATCGGCTGAGGCCGATCCCTGATAAGCTAGCGCCCGCATGATTTCGCTCGGTTATGCAGTCGTGAGAATCCGGATATCGCCTTTGCGATCGATAACGTCGACCATGACATGGCGACCAGAGCGGCGCAAGGCGACATCGGCCGAACCGGAACCGATCTGCAGGCGCCGCAAGATCACTTCATCAAGGAATGTGGGAAGCTGCGGCTCATGAAAGCTGATCTGCAGCTTGTTCGGATTGAAACTGAGGCCGAGACAGGATTGAAGCAGGAAGAGCGGTGCGGCCGCCGCCCAGGCTTGCGGGGAGCAGGCCACGGGATAGAAGGTCGGCCCTTGTGCCCGCTGGCGCGATAGTCCGCAGAAAAGTTCGGGAAGCCGCCGCAGGTCGATATAGGTGGACGCGGCAAAGAGCCCGTCGAATATCCTCGCTGCTGCCGCGCGATAACCGTAGGCTGCAAGGCCCCTGGCGATCAGCGCATTGTCGTGCGGCCAGATCGAGCCGTTGTGGTAACTCATCGGATTATAACGCGCTTCCGTCGAGGCGATGGTGCGAATGCCCCAGCCGCAGAAGGATGAGGCGGTCATCAATGTGCGGGCAACCTGTTCTGCCCGCTCCGGATAGGCAAGGCCGGTAAACAGTGCATGGCCGGCATTCGACGATCGAACCCTGCAAGGTCGCTTATCGCCGTCGAGCGCCAACGCATAGGTGCCGAGCTCCTCGTCGAAAAAGCCCTCATCGAAGGCTCGGCGCAGCCCATCGGCCCTCACAACCAGGTTTGCGGCGCGCTCCGCCTGCCCGAGCCGCTGGAATATCTCCGCTGCAGCCTGCCAGGCGCCATAGACATAGGCTTGGACTTCGGCGATTGCGATTGGACCCTTGGCCAGCGTTCCGTCCGCATGAAAGACGGAATCATGACTGTCTTTCCAAGCCTGATTGATCAAGCCCTCTTTCGTCAGCCGCCCATATTCGACGAAGCCGTCGCCGTCGCGATCGCCATAGTCGTCGATCCAAGACAAGGCCGCCTCGATATGCGGCAGCAGGCGCTCGATGGCCGCAAGGTCGCCGGTCCGTTTGAGATAGTCGCCTGCCAGCATCACGAACAATGGCGTGGAGTCGATGCTGCCGTAGTAGCGCCGGAAGGGTACCTCCCCAAGCTCGGCCATTTCGCCGCAACGGACTTCGTGCAGAATTTTGCCGGGCTCGGCATCCGAGGAGGGATCCATTTCCGTCGCCTGGTTCGTCGCCAAATGGCCGAGAACGCCGCGGGCAATCTCGGGATCGAGCCAAAGTACCTGCAGGGCGGTTATGAGCGCATCGCGGCCGAAGACTGTGCTGAACCACGGAATGCCGGCATAGGGGTAAGGCCCCTCCGGCTTTTCGGTCATCAACATATTCAGATCCGAAGTGCAGCGCCGTGCTGCTTCGTTGAATATCTCATTGGACGTAACGATCGAAACTGCTCTCGACGACCGGGCGCGCAGTGCACGGCGCGCGTCACGCAAGGCAAAAAAGAAGGACCAGTAGCTTGACTTGTCGGTTTCGGCGGGATCGCAGGCAATCTCGATAAAAAGTGATCGGGTTTCGTGCGGAGCAAGCTGCACGTCATAAAATACGTGTTCATTGCCACATTCGTCCGGAAGAGGGTCGAAGGAGAGCCTCGTCGATCGTGCGCGATCGTCGAGCCCTTCATAGGCAAGAAGGATGCCGTCTTCCGAGACGGCCGGCGGGAGATGACGGCCGCGCTTTGCTCTCACCGTGCCGCGTACCTCAAAGAGATCGGCGAAGTCGGCTGCAAATGCAATCTCGACGCGGACGTTCAGCGGTCCCTCATCGAAGTTGCGCACGGTCAGCCGTTCGTGAAAACGCCCGTTCCACAAGAAGCGGGTGCGGCGCAGATGGATGTGATCGTGTCCGAGGATGAGCTTTCCGGTCCTGTCGAAAAGATCTGGATTGGTGAGATCGCAGGTGAGCGTGGCATTGTCGTCGCGCAATGTCGAAGACAGCAGCATCGGCTTCTGGCCGTTGATCGTCAGGTGAAGGTGAGAGAGATAGCGGGTGTCGCGATGGAAAATTCCCTCCGGACTATCCGGTCCGGAAAGGACGTCCCCATTGCGATCGAAGACGGCGAAAGTGTCGCCATGCTTCAAGGTCAGCGGCTGCCGCTCATGCAGCGAAGCGGTAGCCGGAACGAAGAACTGAGCGATCGGCGCACCGGACGCGGCTGGCGCCGGAAGACTGTCGGAGGAAACGATCGGCATTTTCCTCTCCTCTGATTAATTGACGGCCTCCAGACCCACGGCGTAGTCCTCGGAGGAGTGCAGCGGGGCGACCTTCTTGCAGGTACCGGGTAGTTGCCGGTATATGTCCAGGTAGTCCCTGGCCATCCGCTCCGTGGTAAAGCGCTTATCGAAAGTTGCCCGCACCCTTCGGCGATCGAGCTTCAGCGCCCATTCGAGTTTTTCTGCCGCTTCGGCGACACTGTCGACCAGAATGCCGGAGACGCCGTCGTCGATCACCTCCGGCACCGAGCCGCAACGGAAGGCGATAACGGGCGTACCACACGCCATTGCCTCGATCATAACAAGGCCGAACGGTTCCGGCCAGTCGATCGGGAAGAGCAGCGCGCGGGCATTTCCGAGGAAATCGGCCTTCTGCTGGTCATTGATCTCGCCGATGAATTCGACATTCTGATGGCTTTTTACCATCGGTTCGATCACCGTCTTCCAGTATTCTTTGTCGACATTGTCGATTTTTGCCGCGATCTTCAGGGGCATGCCTGATCGGCTTGCGATCTCGATCGCGCGGTCAGGGCGCTTTTCGAGTGAGATGCGGCCAAGAAAGGCAAGGTAGTTGCCTTTCGGCTTCTCCGTGAAGGGAAGCAGATTTGCCGGTAAGCCATGATAGACCGTTCCCGACCAATTGACCGGGGGCATCGGCCGGCGCTGATCGTTGGAGATCGAGACCAGTGGAATGTCTGTAAAAGCCCGGTAGAAGGGATAGAGGTCCGGCAGGTCGAGACGCCCGTGCAGGGTGGTTACCGCACGATCGACGAAATCGCGGATCAGCGGAAAATGCAGCACGTCGTTATGGAAATGCAGGATATCGAACGCATCCGCCCGCCGGCAAACTTTGTCCAGCATCAGAACATGATGCGGCACGGGGTCCTTGACTGCATCGTTGAGCCTCAGCGCCACGTCGCAACAGGGTATCAGCCTCGCGCTCGTGACGGAATCGCCGCTGGCAAAAAGGGTCACGTCATGCCCCTGGGCGACAAGTTCTTCACAGAGATAGGAAACGATGCGTTCGGTTCCTCCATAAAGCTTAGGCGGAACGCTTTCTGCGAGCGGCGCAATCTGAGCAATCTTCATCAGTGAAACCTCCTCAAGAGAGCAACGTCGTCGGCCATCCCACCCGGGCGCTTAAACGCGGACGGGGGGCAGACCGATCGGAGCGGCAAGCTTTGAAGAGATCGACACAAACACCTAGATGTTGCGGCGCGAAAAATTGGTCGTTACCAAGCGACTTCAATGCTTCCAGAACTTCGTTACAGGACATGATGCATTTCATGACTAGATAACGATGCAAAGCGGGCAAGGTTCGATTGCACCTGTGTCGGACGTTGGAAGGCCTCTTCGGATATTGCTAGCGGAAACGTCATTGCAGAGAAAATATGCGGCTCAGATTGGGAGCCGCATGGGCAATTATCTCGTCGCTCGTTGTTGAAGTTGCGGCGTCAATTGCAGTTCGTTGATCAGGATTGCAGCGGCGCCGATCGCCGCGGGTACCGCGAGCGCGCAGAAGATGCCGCGGAAGTCCCAGCCGAGGCCGAGCAGCAGACCGCCAATCGATGAACCGAGAATACTGCCCAGCCGGCCGATGCCCAGCATCCAGCTCACACCGGTCGCGCGGGCAAAGGTGGGATAGCGGCCTGGCGCGTAGGCATTGAGGCCGGTTTGGCCGCCGCTCATGAAAAAGCCGACTGTTCCGACGATCAGTGCGAGGACTGCCGACGTCAGCCCGCTGAAGGCAAGCGCTATCAGCGCAACCGCGCCGAGCAGGTATGATATCGAGATGGCGCTCTTCGAACCGATGCGTTGCATCGCAAAGCCGACCACGACAGCGCAATCGTGCCGCCGAGTTGGAACCTGGCGGTGACATTCGCTGCCGTCCCGATCGGCATGCCCGCATCCGTGATCATCGTCGGCAGCCAGCTCGTCGTCAGATAGATGACCAGCAGCCCCATGAAATAGCACAGCCACAGCGACAGGGTGCGGATGATGAATGCCGGCGTGAACAGAAGCGTGACCGGCTGGCTCGCGGTCACCGGCTCGTCTTCGAGCGTGAATTCGCTGACCGACCTGAAATCCTCGCCCGCCACCTGCGATAGCTCTTTGCGGATGCGATCGGTCCCAGCTCCGCGGACGACCATGAAGCGGGCCGATTACGGAAGGAGGAAAAACAGGATCACGGAAAGCGCGAGCGGCACGCCGCCGCCGAAGACGAGCACCGAATGCCAGCCGAACTTCGGCAACAGGTATGCGGCCACAAAGCCGATGATCGCCGAACCGAAGTTGAAGCCAGTGAACATGATCGCCAGAAGAACGGAGCGCTTCTGCTCGGGGACGTATTCAGATAGCAGCGTTGTCGTGTTGGGCATTGCGGCGCCGAGGCCGAGGCCGGTCAGGAAACGGAGAACCGCCATCTCTGTCGGACTTTGAGCGAGCGCAGTGAGGAGGCTCAGGACGCCGAAGGCGAAGACCGAGCCGAGCAGTACGCGGCGACGGCCGAACCAATCGGAAGACGAGCCCGCAAAGATCGCGCCGATGGCCAGACCAACCGGCGCGGCGGCCATCACCAGACCGAAGGCAGGCTTGGAAATGCCCCAATCGCCCGTGATCGCCGGAGCGAGAAAGCCCATGATGGCGACGTCCATGCCGTCGCAGAAGACGATCAGGAAGCAGAGAACAGTCAGTGTCCATTGCATTCGCGACATCGGGCGGCTGTTTATGTAAGACCTGATCTCCAGGACGGATGGCTGTGTCATGTACTCCTCCGACATGATGGTTGCGCGTCTGCGCGCGAGGCTTGATGCTGGGCGTTCTGGTTCACCCATGGGCAATCCGCTTGGGGAAATGGCTTTGTGGAAGCCCTTGACCGACTTTCGCCGTCAACCTCCTCCGCCCTGCGCCGCGTTGACGGGCCAAGCAGTACGCGTCTTGCATGACGACCTCCAATCCAATCAGAGGTCCGCTGCATAAGCGGCGGCTATAGAGGGACTGCATCGCAGGCGAGATAGTCTGGAAGATCGAAAACATTCCGAAACCTCCACCATTTCGCGCCGCAATCCGGCGCATCTAGCCAATGGTTCGGGGCTCCTGAGATGGGCCCACGGCCTGGGCGCGCTCGTATCAAGACGGCGGATATGCCGCATGGCCATTTCAGGAAAGCGTCTTAAGGGAAGGCTATAGGCCGCAAGTTTGCCTCGCGGCCGCTTCCTCGCGGATCTCGTCGAGAAAAGCTGCCTGAGCGGCTGTGGGTAGCCACCCCCCTGCGCATCGTGATGCCGATCGGCCGTTCGGTATGGGTGAGATCGAACGGCAGGGACGTCATAAGGCCGCGCTTGATCTCCGCCGCCGCTTGGCCACCCGAAACGAAACCGAGATGGTCGGTCTGATCGAGGAGTTCACGCATCAGGATCAGCGAGCTGGACTCGACCACGCTTCTCGGTCCCTGCGATCGGCCTTGGAACAGGGCGTCGAAATGGGTTCTGATCGGCGTGCCGCTTGTTGCAACCACCCAGGGATAGGATGCCAGATCGCCTATGCATATCGAGTCTTTTCCGACGAGGGGGTGGCGCTTGCCTGAGACGATCACCACGATGTCATTAAACAGCGTTTCCTGCTCGACGTCATCGATCGGAAGCGGATTGCGCATCGCCCCGATCAGGAAATCGATCTCGCCGCGCCGCAGACCGCCGAGCAGTTCGGCATAGACGCCCTCGATGGCCTGTTTGGCCGGGTTCATCGCATGGGTCGCAACGCCTGCCGCCTCGAGATGAAAAAGCAGGCTCACCAAGGATTGAGCGACGCCATCGTGCAGATCATAGGCGACGGGGCGGCGCTCCTGCTCTTGCGCACCAATCATCGCCTCTACGAGCCGAGCCAGTTCGCGTTCGCGTGCTTGAAGATCGAACGTTAGCCGCTCGCGGACAGCATGCTGGCGTTCGGCCTTCAAAAACGCAGCAAGCTGATCCGCCACGATCTTGATCGTCTTGCGATCATCGTCATGAATGGGAAAGGCGGTTTTCGATAGACGCAGTTCCAATTGCTCTTCGGCCATCCACGCAGTGCCCATGAACTTCGTCTCGGCGATATCAGAGATCGATTGACTTGAGCCCGCCTGTCCGGCGCACTGCCAAATCTCGCCGGTCTGTGAACGGATCGAAGCCGTATTTGCGCCGGCAAAGGCAGCGATCGCGGATAGAACCTCGCCGACGGTAGCCTCCCACGGCGCGCGATCGAGCATGGAGCGCACGTCGACGATGAGCCGCAGCCGAGCAGCCTTCGCTTCAGCGTCTCTGTAAAGCCGCCGCAATTCGCGAATGGGCGACGCCATTGCATCGATTGCTTCTTCCATGTGCTTTCTGGTCCTTTGAGCGCCCTGGCGCTCCTTAGATAGATGTCGATCGGTCATAATGCATATGCTGTTCGGCATATGCGATTGGCGCCATTCGGCAGACGCGGTCTAGGAAGCGGCAAACCATCTCTGAGACGCCGGCGCAAGTGTTGCCGGAAGATAAGATCGAAGATGGAGACTGATATGAAAAGACGCCTGCTTGCCGCTTCCGTGATTGCTCTTATGGCGACGCCGGCTCTGGCTGAAGAATGTGCGCCGATCACCAAACCCCAGGTGGAGCAGTTGTTTGATCGCTGGAACGCGTCCCTGGCGACGCTCGACCCGGAAAAGGTCGTCGAAAACTATGCCCCTGATGCCGTTCTGCTCCCGACCCTGTCGAACAAGCCGCGGCTGACGCAAGAGGAGCGCAAGGAATATTTCGTCGACTTTCTGAAAAAGCACCCGGAGGGGAAGATCGACAGTCGCACGATCAAAGTCGGTTGCAACGACGCGCTTGATACCGGCATCTACACCTTCATCCTGAAGGATGGCACCAAGGTGCCGGCACGCTACACCTTCACCTATGAGTTCAAGGATGGAAAGTGGCTGATCTCGACACACCATTCATCCGCCATGCCGGAAAAGCATCCGAGCTAAGCCCATTTACGAACGGAGCGCCGGGATTCCTCGGCGCTCCTCCAAATTGACACCTCGACCAAATCGATCGGCGCAGGTCTGGTCACCATCGGCGACTGTGACGCCTGTCATACCGCGCGAAGATCAAGTTGCTGAGCGACACGCGCGGCCATATGTATCGAGAACATCGGACACATAGAGCTTTACGATGGTCGGAACGTCATCGCCTGGACGAATCTTTTCGGCAATACGTCCAAGAAACTGGCTTGCCAGCGTCTCCGGAATGGAGCGACCCCGCAAGGTATTTTCTAACTCTCGGACTGCCTGCACTGCAGCGGGTAGGCCCCAATAGTAGCGGATGCGATCGCTGTAGCTGTAAAGCAATTGCAAAGCGATTTCGGCGTGGCTGCCATGGTAGTGACCCTGCCAGTCGCTCTTGTTCTCCAGCATGAGCCGCTCCATCGTTGAGGCGAGGCGTCTGGAGTAGCCACGGTTCAATTCGGTCGCGATCAGATCAAGCGCAAACAGGCCCTCACGCAGCGCGAAGGTGAGGCCCGGCCCTACCTTCAGAATCGGAAAACCGTCCCGAACCAAGGCAGCCAACGACGCTTCGGTTTGATAGTCCGTCGAATGGGCTTCGAAATTTAAATTGTCCTCCTTGTCGAGAACCTTGGTGAGTTCGCGTGCAAGTTCGGGCTTGTAGGAGACAACGTTTTCACTGCCGAATTCGACGCCGGGCTGGACGACAAAGGCGATGCACCGGTCGAATGCTTCAGAAAGGCCATGTCGCGTGAAAATCTCGCGGTGGGTATCTATCGTTGCTTGCGCGTCCGAAGCTGTCGTCGGCTCCACTATGTCAAGGACGTGGTTCGCGCCGCCTGGCACGGGAACTTCAGTTCCGAGAACATAGAGCGGCTGCGTTCCGATCTCCTTTGCGGCACGCTCGGCGACGGCGGCAAGTTTTGCTGCTCTCTCTGCAACTATCGTATCGCCGAGTACCTTAGGATCGTCGCTGCACGGCATGGACGCATCCAGGTGTATTTTTGTGAAGCCGGCCTTCACATAGTCAGCGACCAGTTCCTCGGCCTTAGTCATAGCGGCTGCGGAGGTCTCCTTGCGCCATGGGTTTGGCCCCAGATGATCGCCGCCGAGGATGATGTCGGATGCCGGAATACCTCTGGCCCCTGCCAATTCGAGGACTTCTTTTGCGAAGTCAGCAGGATTTTTGCCGGTGTATCCACCATACCGATTGACTTGATTACAGGTTGCCTCGATGAGCACCGGCCCGGGGTTCTTGCGAGCCAGAGACATGGTCGCATCGAGCACCCAGGGGTGAGCCGAACAGACGGAGGTTATTCCAACCCGTTGCCCTGCGCGTCGTGCCTCGGCGAGGTTTCGAAGAAAAGCGCTCATTTTGTTCTCCGCGGGGTAGACGCGATAAATGCGTCCAGTTCGGCAATGTTAGGGAGACCTGTCATTGGTCCCTGCAGGGTCACGTTGCGGGCTCCGGCCGCCGCTGCCCGCTCAAGGGAGGCCTCTGGCCCAAGTCCCTGACGCCGGGATGTGAGATAGGTCGCTCCAAAAGCATCACCTGCGCCCGTAGGATCGATTTCCTCAACGATAAAACCGCAGAAATCATATCGCGCGCCTCCAGCTCCGAAGTAGGTCGCGCCGTCTTTGCCACGCTTGAGAACAATCTCATCGATGCCGAGATCCAGCAGGCGTGTTATAGCGGCGGCCTCGTTCTCGATACCGGCAGCAACGAAGAGTTCCTCTCCCGACGGCAGAAGCAGGTCGGCATTCCGAAGCATGTATTCGAACTGTTGCCGAAGGCTGCCGCTTCCGAGAAGCTCTTTCCTGACATTCGGATCGAATGAAACCGATCCGCCTCTTTGATGCACGGCTTCGATGGCAGTCCTGATAGCAACATCCGCTCCGGGTATCGCAAAAGCCGATCCCATGACGTGAACATGACCAGCCCGCGCGATGAGCGCCTTTGCCTCGGCACTCAATTCGATTGCGCCGGCAGCCGAATGCATGATGTTGAAGATGAAGTCTCGCGATCCATCGTCTCGATAGCGGACGAAGGCACTCCCCGTCGGACGATCCGGGGATACGGAAATTGCCGAAGTATCGACACCGTCGTTTTGCAGCCGTTCGACGTTCAGGGCTCCGAAATCGTCATTGCCGACGCTTGCGATAATTCCCGCCGCGCCGCCTAGACGCGCAATCTGATCGATGAAGATTGCAGGCGCTCCGCTCGGAAACGGGCCATACAGGATCTGTGCTTCCTTGAAACCAAAGCCTGTCGTGGTTGCCATGACTTCCACGAGGATTTCACCGACGGTGATCGTCGGCCCTAGTTTTTCGGGTGCCAGTTTTGCGGCAGGCATAGCCATATTCGTCCTCCATGCTATCGGCTTTGAATAATCGTCGCGCGTGATTATGTCAATAAAATTTACGCACGAAAAGTTTGTGAGTGCACTGGTTTCGATCGGCGTAATTGTAGCCCTGTTTGTAAGCAGAAAAAAATTCATAATCAATTCCAGTATATTGCATGCACAACGGCGGGTCTTTCCAGCTCGTATCGGAATCTTTGTGTTGACAAGAACATAACATTTGATGGATTTAATATTTACGCACGTAACTTTTGTGCGCTAACGCTCGTAAGGAGGACCGAGACAATGGGGAATTTTCTGAAAGTATTGCTATCGTCTGTCGCCGGCTGCGTGCTCGCGGCGGGTCTTGCTCAAGCCGAAGAGTTGACCATCGCGACCGTCAACAACGGCGATATGATCATCATGCAGAAGTTGTCGCCGGAATGGGAAAAGGAAACCGGCAACAAGCTGAACTGGGTCATTTTGGAAGAAAACGTGCTTCGCCAGAAGCTGACCACGGACATCGCAACAAAGGGTGGCCAGTACGATATCATGACGATCGGCGGCTATGAGGCGCCGATCTGGGGCAAGAAGGGTTGGCTTCAGCCGATCGACGACCTCGGCGACGACTATGACTACGGCGATTTGCTTGCGCCCATCAAATCCGGTCTGACCGTAGACGGGAAGCTCTACGCGATACCGTTCTACACAGAAAGCTCGTTTACCCTGTACCGCAAGGATCTGTTCGACGCTGCGGGACTGAAGATGCCCGATCAGCCAACCTACGATCAGATCAAGGAATTCGCCGACAAGCTCACCGACAAGTCCAAGGAGCAGTACGGCCTTTGCCTGCGCGGCAAGCCGGGTTGGGGCGAGAACATGGCCTTTCTCGGAACCATGATCAACACCTATGGCGGCCGCTGGTTCGACATGGACTGGAAGCCCCAGGTCAACTCGGAACCATGGAAGAAGGCCATTACCGACTACGTCGACCTTATGAAGAAGGACGGCCCTCCCGGCGTGACCTCGAACGGCTTCAACGAGAATCAGGCTCTGTTCTCGACCGGTCATTGCGCGATGTGGATCGACGCTACCTCGGCAGCCGGCCGTGTTTACGACCCCAAGCAAAGCCAAGTGGCGGACAAGATTGCCTTCACGCGAGCCCCGGTTAACGTGACGCCGAATGGATCAAGCTGGTCCTGGTCGTGGAACCTCGCAATCCCGACATCTTCCACGAAGGAAGAAGCAGCGAAATCCTTCATCAAATGGGCCACCTCCAAACAGTATGTGAAGATGGTGGGCGAGAAGGAAGGCTGGGTTGCGGTTCCGCCCGGCACCCGCAAATCGACCTATGAGCTGGCTGAATATCAGAAGGCGGCTCCGTTCGCCGATACCGTACTCAAGGCCATCCTGTCAGCCGATCCAGCCCACCCGACCAAGGATCCGGTTCCCTACACCGGCGTCCAGTTCGTCGCCATCCCCGAGTTCCAGGGCATCGGCACCCTCGTCGGTCAGCAGATCGCCTCGGCACTTGCCGGTCAGCAAACGGTTGATGCTGCACTCGACAGTGCACAGAAGCAGGTCGAGCGCGAAATGAAAAAGGCCGGTTACCTCAAGTGAGATAGCGGCTTCGCCCGCGGTGTCGCTACCGCGGGCTCCTCCCGGAGGGTTCCGGCAGCGTCAGCCGCCGGAACTCCGGTTTTATCTTCTCTCCAATCGCTCCGTTGATCGCTGCCGGCCAGCGGCCGACGCATTGCGAAGAGGTTTTCGATGACAACGATTTCGGGTGAATTCATCCGGCGGACGCAGAGGCGCTCCGGCCGTTCGGTCCGCACAGGCCCGCTTTTAGCTCCGGCCGTCGGCCTTCTCCTCGCATGGATGATTGTTCCGCTCGTGCTGACGCTCTGGTTCTCCATGCAGTACTACAATCTGCTGGATCCATTGAGCGCGGGCTTCGCAGGCCTCGACAACTATTCCTATCTGATAACGGACGACGGTCTTCTGGCGGCGATCCTCAGGACTCTCGTCATCCTTTTCGCTGTCCTCGCACTTTCGGTCGGCTTCGGCGTGATGTTCGCGCTCCTTTTCGACATCGAGTTCGCGGGACGTGGCGTTGCCCGCCTGCTGATCATCGCGCCGTTTTTCGTGATGCCCACGGTGACGGCGTTGATATGGAAGAACCTCTTGATGCATCCTGTCAACGGGCTCTTTGCCTATCTCGCCAAGCTTGTCGGATTGACGCCGATCGACTGGTTCGTGCAGATGCCGATGACGTCGATCATCATCATCGTCGCCTGGCAGTGGATACCCTTCGCGACGCTCATCCTCATGACGGCCATGCAGTCTTTGGACCGCGAGCAGATGGAAGCGGCACGTCTCGATGGCTCCAAGGGGTGGTCCACATTCGTTCACATAATTCTGCCGCACCTGCTTCGGCCGATCTCGGTCGTGGTCATGATCGAGACCATCTTCCTGCTTGCGGTCTTCGCCGAAATCCAGGTCACGACGGCGGGCGGGCCGGGGACTGCAACGACGACCCTGACTTATTTCATCTACAACAAGGCCCTTCTTCAGTGGGACGTGGGCGCGGCCTCTGCCGGTGGCGTCTTCGCGATCATCCTGGCCAACATCGTCGCCGCCTTCCTGATCCGGACGGTGGCACGCAACCTGGAAAATTGAGGAGAACGGATTTGGCTAAACGAAACCACATTTTCCGCTCTCAGAAGCTGTGGTGCGGCATTGGAGGCTGGACCGCTTCCTTCCTCATGTTCTTCCCGATCCTGTGGATGCTGATGGCGGCGTTCAAGACCGAGATCGACGCCGTAGCGACTCCTCCGAAACTCTTCTTCACGCCGACGCTGGAGAACTTCGTGGATGTCAATGCGCGCGCGGACTATCTTCAATATGCCCTGAACAGCATCATCGAAAGCCTTGGTTCGACTGCTCTATGCCTCGTTATCGGGATTCCGGCGGCGTACGCGGCCGCATTTTTTCCGGGCAAGCGGACCAAGGATCTGCTTATGTGGATGCTGTCGACCAAGATGCTTCCGGCCGTCGGAGTGCTCGTACCGATCTATCTGTTGTTCCGCGACACCGGCCTTCTCGATACCCGTAGCGGCATGGTCATCGTGTTCACGTTGTCGAACATGCCGATCGTCGTGTGGATGCTGTACTCATTCTTCAAGGACGTGCCACACGAGATTCTCGAAGCGAGCCGCATGGATGGCGCGAGCACCCTTGAACAGATCTGGTATCTCCTGCTCCCGCTCACCCTGCCTGGGATCGCCTCCACGGCCCTTCTGTCGACGATTCTCTGCTGGAACGAGGCGTTCTGGAGCCTGAACCTGACGGCGTCCAAGGCCGGACGTCTTACGACTTTCATCGCCTCGTTTTCTTCGCCGGAGGGATTGTTCTGGGCGAAGCTCTCGGCGGCATCCACGCTCGCTATCACCCCAATCCTCGTCTTCGGCTGGATGACCCAGCGCCAACTCGTGCGCGGCCTGACGTTCGGCGCGGTTAAATAGGAAAACGACATGGCTACCCTCAGTCTCAAGGAAGTAAAGAAGACCTTCGGTGCGGTCGACGTCATCAAAGGCGTCGATCTCGACATCAAGGATCGAGAGTTCGTGGTCTTCGTCGGGCCGTCCGGATGTGGGAAGTCGACGCTGCTGCGCATGATCGCCGGGCTCGAGGACATCAGCAGCGGCGATCTCGTTATCGACGGCGACCATGCCAATGACGTTCCACCCGACCAGCGCGGGCTCGCGATGGTATTTCAGACCTATGCGCTTTATCGGCACATGACGGTCAAGGACAATATGGGATTTGCGCTGAAGCTTGCGGGCGTTCCGCAAGTGCAGCGCGATCACAAAATAACCGAGGTAGCGTCCCTCTTGCAGCTTGGGCACCTTCTCGACCGCAAGCCAAAGCAGTTGTCCGGCGGACAGAGGCAGCGCGTGGCTATCGGGCGTGCGATGGTCCGCTCACCGCGAATTTTCCTGTTCGATGAGCCGCTTTCCAACCTGGATGCTGCCCTGCGCGTGCAGATGCGCATCGAGCTGGCCCGTCTCCACGACCAACTCGGAGTGACGATGATCTACATCACCCACGACCAGGTGGAGGCTATGACGCTGGCGGACAAGATCGTGGTGCTCCGCGACGGCCGGATCGAGCAGGTCGGTGCACCGATGGAACTCTACCACAACCCCGTGAACCGGTTCGTTGCGGGGTTCATCGGTTCGCCCGCCATGAATTTCCTTCCTGTTACGGCTTTAAACGCCAGCGCGTCCGGCGTTTCGGTGTCCCTGCCTGGCGGCTCGACTTTGCAGGTCCCGGCCGCTGGCAACGTCGGCTCCGGGGCGAGCCTGACGCTGGGCATCCGACCCGAGCATCTGCGGATCTGCAGGGAAGGCCAGATATCAGGCGAGGTCATGGTCGTCGAACGCCTTGGAGGCCATACCTACGTCTACGTGCAGGTCGCACCGGAGCAGCTTGTCATCGTGGAAACGGACGGTGCCGACATGCATCGATTGCATGAACGGGTCTCGCTGTCCTTCAATCCTGCCGACGGCCATTTGTTCGATGAAAACGGCATTGCCCTGCAAAGGGCTCAGAGCACAATCTCTGTCCATGCGTCCCACTAGGACGCTCACTTAGGGAGAAGAACCATGAAACTGAAAGACAAAATTGCCCTCATCACGGGCGGCGCGCGCGGAATCGGCCTCGGCTTTGCCGAGGCCTTCGTCAAGGAAGGCGCAAGGGTGGTGATTGCCGATATCAACATCGAGCGCGCGACGCAGGCCGCCCAAGAGCTGGGCCCAAACGTTTCCGCCATGAAGCTTGACGTGACCGATCTCGCTGCCATCGACACGGTCGTGAGCGAGATCGATCAGAAGTACGGCGGCATCGACATTCTGGTGAACAACGCCGCAATCTTCGACATGGCTCCGATCAACGAAATTACCGAAGCCAGCTATGAAAAGGTCTTCGCGATCAATCTGAAGGGTCCTCTCTTTATGATGAAGGCCGTTTCCAATGTCATGATCGCGCGCGGTCGCGGAGGAAAGATCATCAACATGGCAAGCCAGGCGGGCCGTCGAGGCGAGGCGCTCGTGCTGCTCTATTGCGCGTCAAAGGCCGCAATCATTTCAGCGACACAGTCCGCGGCATTGGGCCTCGTCAAGTATGGCATCAATGTCAACGCGATCGCTCCCGGAGTGGTGGATGGCGAACATTGGGACATTGTCGACGCCCACTTCGCCAAATGGGAAGGACTGAAGCCTGGCGAGAAGAAGGCTGCCGTCGCGAAGTCCGTGCCGATCGGCAGGTTCGCAACGCCTGATGACATCAAGGGGCTCGCGGTCTTCCTGGCATCGTCCGACAGCGACTACATCCTCGCCCAGACCTACAACGTCGACGGCGGCAACTGGCTGAGCTGAGAAAATGACGGTGAAAGCCAGATCTTTTTAAAGAAGGGGACCGCGGCACTGGCAGACGTGCCGCTTCCTTCACGCGCCGCCGGCCACGCGCTGGTGCACGTCAGGGCGGCCGGGTGCGGCTGATATCGTATCGTTTTTCCGTTATCGGAGATGCTGCCCTTCTTCGAGAAAGGTGGAGGATCACGCATGAGGAAGGTGCAGTTCGCGGCGGATCGACTTTCGGTTTTTCCCGATCGGGGGAACACTCTTTTCCATCAGAAGAGAGTCGGATAGACACTCTATGGTAACGTTAGGAGACATGGGTCGTGCCGAAACCGATCAAAACGATGGAGGACTTTTCAGAGTTTGTCGGTCTATCCCGTCCTACCGTATCCAAATACTTCAACGATCCGAGCTCCGTTCGAAAGAAGACGCGGGAAACCATCGAGGTCGCTCTGAAAAAGTCCGGCTTCCGGCCGAACCTTTTCGCGGTCAATCTCAATCGCCGGCGCACGAATATTGTCGGCATCATCATTCCGAGCTCGATCGACCCCTTCTACATGGCTCTGACGCGCCGGATTGAGGCGCTGGCGACGGAAGCGGGCTTTTTCCCGCTTGTTTTGTCGACCGATGGTCAGGCCGATCTCGAGGACAGGGCGATCCGCACCCTCAAATCGCTGAATGTGGCCGGTGCGATCATTGCGCCGCTTGGCGTGGAGTCTCACCAGCGAACGCTGGCCGAGTACGGGCGGAGTGTTCCTCTTGTTTACGTCGACTCGCCGTTGGATGACACGTCCGCATTCGTCGGAACCGACAATGAGCAGAGCTTCCGGCTTATAGTCGACTACCTGTGTCGTTCCGGAGAGCCCCCAAGCTATCTTGGCATGCCGGACGTCAATACCAATGCGAGGACACGCGAGAACTCGTATCTCGATGCAATGGCTCAGTTTGGAATGACGCCGCACGTGTTGCCGGTGCCGAAGGTCCGCACCTGGGACTTCGAGCGGTTTGGCTTCGAGGAAACCATGCGTCTTGCAGGGAGTCCAAACGGCCTGCCCACCAAGACCATCCTCTGCGCCAACGATCGTATTGCATTCGGTGGAATCGCGGCTGCCTACAAATTGGGGCTGAAGGTCGGGCATGGGAGCAACGCCGACATCAGAATAGCCGGTCACGACGATCATCCCTTGTCGCGATACGCTTGTCCGCCGATAACGACGGTCGCCCAAAATGTCAGCGAGATCGGCGAACGCGCCGTGAATATGCTTCTTGCCATGCTTGGCGAGGCCGATTCAGAGAGAGAAAACTTCAGCCCCACGGGTCGCTTCTTGTTGTCTGGCGATCTGATGCTTCGGGAATCCGCGTGACGGAGGCAAAGTTTGATCGACGTGGTCGTCAGTGACCGATCAAATAGATGTTACGTCTCGGCATTTGAAACAACGCATTTGGGGTCCGCACCGGTGATTTGATCCGGATTTGCGATGTTTCGCGCCCAGCTTACATCGGACCAAGCGATCCAGACTTCCTATAGGTCTCCATTTCACGGCAACTTTTAAGTGCTATGCTGGGCTAGTCATACCAGCGACATGTCGGCGTGATCCAAAGCTACGTGAAGATGCCCTTCGCCAAAGCGACACTGGAGAACCCGATGAGCGACGCGACCCAGCCGAAAGCCCTTGCCAACCGAACCGCCGTGGTCACCGGCTCCACGAGCGGCATCGGGCTTGCCATTGCCCGACGCTTTGCCGCCGCGGGCGCGAATATCGTCATCAACGGGTTGGGCGACGCCAATGCCATCGAGGCAGAGCGCGCCGGAATCGAAACGGATTTCGGTGTTCGTTGCCTCTATTCGCCGGCCAACATGCTCTCCGGCGCCGAAATCGGTGAGATGATCAAGCTGGCGCTCGACAGTTTCGGTAGCTGCGACATTCTCGTCAACAATGCGGGCATCCAGCACGTCGCGCCGATCGACGAGTTTCCGGATGAGAAATGGCAGGCAATCATCGAGATCAATCTGATCGCCGCCTTCCATTCCATCAAGGCGGCGCTGCCCGGCATGAAACAGCGTGGTTTCGGCCGCATCATCAACATCGCCTCTGCCCATGCCCTCGTGGCATCCCCCTACAAGTCCGCCTATGTGGCGGCCAAGCACGGCATTGCCGGCCTCACCAAGACCGTCGCGCTTGAAGCTGCCACCAACGGCGTCACGGTCAACGCAATTTGTCCCGGCTATGTCTGTACGCCGCTGGTCGAAAAGCAGATTCCCGACACGATGGCGGCGCGCGGCCTCACCAAGGAGCAGGTCATCCACGATGTGCTCCTCGAAGCGCAGCCGACCAAGCAGTTCGTGACGGTCGATCAGGTCGCGGGCCTGGCCCTTTTCCTTGCCAGCGAGGAAGCCGCCTCCATGACCGGCACGATCCTTCCCGTCGACGGCGGCTGGACTGCGTATTGATCGCCGACCTGTCCAATTTTCTTATGACGAGGAACGCCCGACATGAAAGCCGCCGACGTACGCAACGCCTATGCCATGCCGCTGACAAACCCTGCCTACCCGCCAGGTCCCTATCGCTTCATCGACCGGGAATACGTCATCATCAGTTATCGCACGGATCCCGACGCGCTTAGGGCTATCGTGCCGCAGCCGCTGGAGATCGTCGATCCCATCGTGAAATACGAGTTCATCAAAATGCCGGACTCGACCGGCTTCGGCGACTACACGGAGTCCGGACAGGTGATCCCTGTCCGCTTCCGGGGCGAAGAGGGCGTTTATGTGCACGCCATGTATCTCGACGACGATGCGCCGATCGCCGGCGGCCGGGAAATCTGGGGCTTTCCGAAAAAGCTCGCCTATCCCAAGCTCGTCCACGAGGGTGAGGTAATCGTCGGCACGCTGCACTACGGTTCCGTCCTCTGCGCTACCGCTAGCATGGGCTACAAACACCGCACGCTCAACGCTGCCGAGGTCGCCCATTCGCTTGCCAAGCCGAATTTCCTGGTCAAGATCATCCCGCATGTCGACGCGACGCCGCGCATCTGCGAGCTGGTGCGCTATCATCTCGAAGACATCAACGTGAAGGGTGCCTGGACGGGACCTGCCGACCTGCAGCTCTTCCGTCACGTCATCGCCGACGTCGCCCGTCTGCCGGTCGTGGAGATTGTTTCGGCCATGCATTTTATCGCCGACCTGACGCTGGGTCTCGGCGAGGTCGTGCATGACTACATGCGCGAACCGGCCTGAGGAGCAGGATCATGGACGAACAGATCAAGCTCCAGCCCGAGCTTAAATCCGAAACGCCCGATATCGCCGATCTTCTTGCGGCCTATCAGTCGATCGGCCTCGTTTTCCAGGGCGGCGGCGCGCTTGGCGCCTACCAGGCCGGTGTCTTCCAGGCACTCCACGAAGCTGGCATCGAGGCCAACTGGCTCTCCGGCGTCTCGATCGGTGCGGTTAACGCCGCGATCATCGCCGGGAATACGCGTGGCAACCGCCTCGACCGGCTGCGTGATTTCTGGGAGACGATCTCTCATCGCAAGATCTGGCATTTCACGCCGGAAGGCGATGCGTTCCGCAAGATGCGCAACCAGACGAGTTCGATGCTGACGATGATGTCGGGCCTGCCCGGCTTCTTCACGCCCAATCAGATCAATCCCTGGTTCCAGCTTCCGGGTGCTGTGGGCGCAACGAGCTTCTACGATACCTCGGAGCTGAAGAAGACGCTTAACCGCCTGATCGACTGGAACCTGCTGAACGATCGCCGACAGAGGCTTAGTGTCGGTGCGGTGAATGTGCGCACGGGCAATTACCGCTATTTCGACAGCCATCTCGAGGTGCTGAGCGCGGAGCATGTCATGGCCTCCGGTGCGCTGCCCCCGGCCTTCCCCTCCGTCCGCATCGAGAATGAATATTACTGGGACGGCGGCATCGTCTCGAACACGCCTTTGCAATATCTCCTGGAGCAGGAGGAGGTGCGCGACACGCTGGTTTTCCAGGTCGACCTCTTCAGCGCGCGCGGCATCCTACCCCGCGACATGGCTGATGTGCTCGCCCGGCACAAGGACATCATGTATTCCAGCCGTACGCGCAACAATACGGATACGTTCCGCCGCATGCATAATCTGCGGCTGAAGCTGCGCCAGGCGCTGCTGCGCGTGCCGCCGGAAGCGCTGACCGACGATGACCGGCGATTCCTGTTGGCGATGGAGGACGTGCCGCAAATCAATATCGTCCATCTCATCTACCAGCAGAAGATCTATGAGAGCGACGCCAAGGACTACGAATTCTCGGGCACCTCGATGCGCGAGCACTGGGATTCCGGCTATCAGGACACGCGCAAGACCCTGAAGCATCGCCGTTGGTTGGAAAAGCCGCCGGAATCGATCGGCATGACCGTGCACGACGTTCACCGGAACGATCCGAGCTGATCCCGCTAAAATTTATCCCAGACGACCCGTAACGCTCTCAACAAAGAGCGTTGCGATGGGCGAGTTTCGCCACATGCGCTGATCGGATAGGTCGTGTGGTCGTCCGCGAGCTAAAGAAACTGAACTCTCTCCGTGATTGCATCGGCTATTTCGCCGGGGCTGAAGTCGCGGGCGTCCAGGTACCCATCAGTCCCCAAAACGCCTTCAAAGTCGCCATGGTCCAGCAGAATATACATGACGCGGTCCCGCTGCCGTTGCGCTGTGATTTGGCGGATGGTGTTCCATTCCATGCCGCACCATTTCTTCGACTGATGATCGGAGCCGACAAACATGACAATCAGCTTGGAGCGGTTCTGATAAATGTCCTGCAGCAGGGTGTCGGCTGTTGGTCGCGCTAGTTGTCCTTGGTAATTATAATCGTAAAAGTAGTAATGAGGGCCAATGTGCTTTTCTAGTTGAGCCGCAACTTTTGCAACAAAGCTTGCTGCGTCAGCAGGAAACGACAAGCCAACGTCGAAGCGATGAGAGTTTATGTTCACCGCACTGCCCACAGGATTCGTCCAAGAGGGCAGCGTAAGTCCTAAGAGCTGCAGCTCTTTGGGTAAGTTTACGTCCTTTACCGCCCAATGAGTGCGGTTCATTTCCCAATCGCCAAGCCCGAGGACAAATTGCTTGTCCACCATATCATGCCATGTGAGAAACTTTGGAAGCGGCTGAATTTCATAGTCGACGTGAACACGCCTTTCGCGAACGGCGATATCTCGGATAACGCCGAAATGCGGGGAACGCTCGCGGAAGGTTTCGTGCGCAAATACGGTCGGCAACCGCATGAGTTGCAGTTGTGACGCCTCTGCGGTTACGTCGAATTTGTCGGCAATCGCCTGTTCTGTATATTCAAATATGCTGACGCAACGACTGAGATCGATGTCCAATGGCGTTCCGTCCCACGGTTCCTCTCTGCTGGAGACGATCAGATTGTACATGCCGCCCTCCCACCATTTCACCGTGCATGGCACTGTTATGTCTCTAACAAATAAACCGTTGGTGCCATAAAGTCACGAGCTGATGAACGCTTAGATTGAATGCGGCGATATCTTCGCAGTCAATCGTGTCGAACAATACGCCGATCAACGTCACGGCGAGCATTGGTGCCATCCCTTTCCGCGGCGGGCGAGAACATCGGGACGCCGCTGGCAGAAAAATGCTGGCAATGACGCTGTCATTGCCAGCAAGGCACTTGCCGGGAACTAGGAGAAATCCGACAAGTTGGGAGGTCTATCGGACCAGCTCGGTCGAGATCGAAATCATCCGCTGACCGCATTCAGGAGATCGTGCCGAGAAATCACCCCGACGGGCCTTTCGCCGTCGAGAACGGTGATTTCGCCATCATGCTCCTTGGCGATTTGCAGGAGCCTCGACAACTTGTCCGTTGCAAGGACCGTTGGACCGGACGCGAAAAGATGGGTCGCTCCGACAGGTTGCATCACTCTTCCGGCGGAGACCAACTCCAATCGGGAAATTCCCTTCACGAAATCGGCGACGTACTCGTCCGCCGGCTCCGTCACGATCTGTTCGGGAGTTCCCACCTGGACGAACCGTCCGTCCTTCATGATGGCGATATGCGTTCCGAGGCGGATCGCCTCGTCCAGATCATGCGTAATGAATACGGTCGTCTTTTTGAGCACCTTCGATAGTTCGAGGAACTGCTCCTGGAGCTGTCGTCTGACAAGTGGATCGAGGGCGGAGAACGGCTCGTCCATCAGCAGGATCTCCGGATCCGCGGCCATTGCCCGCGCAAGGCCGACGCGCTGCTTCATTCCGCCCGATAGCTCATCGGGGAAGCGATCGCCCCAGCCATCCAAACTCACCAGCTTGAGCTTTTCGGCTGCGATCTCGTGACGCTCGTTCCGGTTCATACCACGTAGCTCCAGGCTTAGAGCAACGTTGTCGGTCACCGTACGGTGTGGAAGCAGGGCCATGTTCTGGAAGACCATTCCCACGCTCTGAGACCGCAGTTGCCTGAGCTGCGGCCCCTGCAGCGAGTTGACGTTCTGATTGGCAACGCGAATTTCGCCCGCTGTCGGTTCGATAAGGCGATTGATATGCCGGACCAATGTGGACTTTCCGGAACCGGAAAGCCCCATGATGCAGAAAATCTCCCCTTTTCCCACCGTGAACGAGACGTCCACCACGCCGACGACGCAGCCGTATCGTTCCAGTATTTCTCTCTTACTCAGCCCGTTATCGTTGATGGCCCTATGAGCCTCTTTCGACTTTTCGCCGAAAATCTTCCAAACGTTCGTGCATTCGATGACTGTCTCGGTCATGGGTGCATTCCTCAATTCTTGATGGCCGACGATTGCGGCACGTCCTGACCGGCAGGGCCATAAGAGCTCCTGATGCAGGACCGGATGAGGCCGACCGGCCCACGCCTGAGCCATTCACCCCGTTTCGTCGGTTTCGCGAGCGCCTGCGTCAGGCGGTCCAACACGATCGCCAGGGCGACAATTCCGAGACCGCCGACCGTCGCTATGCCGATATCGAGACGTCCAATGCCCCGCAGCACCATCTGGCCGAGGCCGCCGACGGCGATCATCGAAGCGATGACGACCATCGAAAGCGACATCATCAGAGTCTGGTTGACGCCCGCCATGATCGTGGGCAAGGCCAACGGCAACTGCGCCTTCCAAAGTAGCTGAGACTCGGTCGAACCGAAGGCCCGCATCGCTTCGACCACGTCGACCGGTACTTGCTTCATCCCGAGATATGTCAACCTTATAACGGGCGCGACAGCGAATATGACGGTGACGATCACTCCCGGCACGTTGCCGATACCGAAGAGCATGACGACGGGGACCAGATAAACGAAGGCCGGAATGGTTTGCATCCCATCGAGCAGGGGTCGGAGGATCGCGTGAAGCGTTTCGGAGCGTGACGCCCATATGCCGAGCGGGAGACCGATCACGATGGAGAAGATCAGCGAGGTCAGGACGATCGACAAGGTGAGTATGGTCTCCGGCCAGACCCCGATGAAGCCCACGAAGATCAAGGTCGCAGCCAGCCCGACAGCCAACCGCATGCCCGCGATTTGCCAGGCCACCAGCGTGACCACGACGATCACCACCGTCGGGGGCACCGCGCTGAGCGCAGCCGAGAACGACTGGAGCATCGAGTCGATAGGGCCTTTCACGGCCTGGAAGAAGGGGCGGTAATTCTCCACCAACCATCTGAGACCGACCGTCATCCAATCCGCAAGTGGAAGCTTACCACAAGCAAACGGGTCAAGAATTCCGCAGTCCGCCATTATGTTCCCTCTTTTTATTAGGTCTTGTTAATAATTTTGAATAGCACATCCGGCGTTCTTTACCCGGCGCAAAAAAATAGACTGTCAGGTGACTTTATTTCAGCTTTCATCGGGCGGGCTAAACGCCGTAGCTTCGGCTCATCTGCAATGATGGAGATCTCGATGAAGCTGACGGCAATAAACGTATATAATGTCGATCTGCCGGTTGCGGGCGGATACAAAATGGCGTCCGCGACGGTGACGTTCCTGCAGAGCACTGTGGTCGAGCTCGTCACGGATGAAGGCATCACTGGCTACGGGGAAACATGTCCGGTCGGACCGGTCTATCAACCGCATCACATGTTGGGCGCTCGTGCCGCCCTGGAGGAGATCGGCCCCGGTCTCATCGGCCTCGATCCCCGGAATATTGGCCACTTGAACCGCGCCATGGACGCTGCGCTCAACGGCAGCCGCTATGCCAAGGCGGCGGTCGACATTGCTGCCTGGGATATCGCAGGCAAAAGCTACGGCCGACGCGTCTGCGACCTTCTCGGTGGAGCCACCGGAGACACGATCCCGACGTACTATTCGATAACCACGGCCTCACCAGACGAAATGGCGAGGGAAGCTCGGGAGCGCCAACTGGAAGGTTATGCCCGCATTCAGCTCAAGATCGGGGGTCGCGATGTCGAGGAAGACATCGAGACGCTGCATAAGGTGAAGGAGGCGATCAAACCTGGGATAAGGATTGCAGCCGATGCGAACCGAAGCCTGACGAGCCGGGACGCGATGTTCCTGTCGCAGCGTTGCCGGGATATCTCCATGGTGATGGAGCAACCCTGCAATACGATGGAGGAGATCGCGGCCGTTCGCCATCAGCTTTGCCATCCGGTCTACATGGATGAGTTGGCGGAGGACGTGAACAGCGTGATGCGCGCGGTTTCGGGAGGATTGGTGGACGGTTTTGGCCTCAAATTGACCCGCCTCGGAGGCATCTCGGCCTTGAGGACCGTCCGCGACATCTGCGATGCGCGCGGCCTGCCGCATACCTGCGACGACGCCTGGGGCGGCGACATCATCGCCGCGGCCTGCGTGCACGTGGGCGCCACCGTTGCGCCATCAAGGTTCGAAGGCTCCTGGATCGCTGCGCCCTATATCGAAGGACATTACGACCAGGAAAATCCCGTTCGTATCGAAGGCGGGCGCATCAAAGTCCCGACGGGACCAGGCCTTGGCGTAAACCCGGATAGGTCGAAGCTCGGCTCACCAGTCCTGTCTTTTGGCTGATACCATTTTGTTGGGCGTGATCTTCCGCTCCTGCTCGGCCATTTCGCGCAACCAATCGCGAAACACAGTAGCCGCGACCGAAAGCTCGCGGTTATTGTTCCAGGTCAGATAATATGCGCCCGGTGCGGGGATCACCAGGTCGGTGATCCGCACCAATTTTGCTTCGTCTATGAGATGGCGCACCAAGCGGTCCCACCCGATCGCGACGCCTTGGTCCGCCATGGCCGCCTGTAGCGCAACGTTGAATTTGCCGAACCGCCGGCCGGCGCCGTGACCGTGAGGGATTCCGGCCCGCAGCAAAACCTCGTCCCATCCTGCCCAATCCGGATCGACCCAATCCACATGCAGGTGAGGCAATTCCCCCAGGCCCGCGGCGGTGACGCCTTCGTGTTCGGCAGCAAAACCCGGAGCGCATACTGGATAGATCGTATCGTCAAACAACAGTTCTGCGGTTTCATCGAGCCATGCGCCGAACCCATAGCGTATTCGAAGTTCGACTTCGGCTCGTCGATAGTCCTTGGCGTTATCGGAAATGAGATGGTCCACCGCAATTTCGGGATGTCGACGCCAGAAGTCAGGCATTCTCGGGATCAGCCACATCGTCGCGAACGCGTCGGTGCAAGCGATTGTCACGTTTCGCGCCCGATCGCCGCGCTTGATCGAGCGGACCACTTCCGAAGCCTTCGAAAATCCGCTGGCCAGCACACCATAGAGTTCTTCCCCCTCAGGGGTGAGGGCCACACCCTTCGCATTCCTGACGAATAGCGGCACACCCACCTCGTCTTCGATCGCCTTGATCTGACGGCTGACGGCGCCCGGCGTCACGTTCAGCTCGCTGGCTGCCAGTTTGAAACTCAGATGGCGCGCCGATGCCTCGAAGACGGCAAGCGTTGTCAACGATGGGAGGTCGTAAAACCTGCGAACCATAGGGCCTCAACTCCGAAGGCAGTGGCGAGTCAGCACGCTAGCATAATAGTCAACTGCCGCGTGAGACTTTTGCATTTGGTTATTCCGCGGGCCTCGGTCATTAGTCTTGTCTGTGCGCGACGTCGAGTTTCCCGCACATCAAGAGAATATTTCAGGGGAGAACAGGCGCTATGAGCGTGCAACCCAACGCGGCAAGAAGGGGCGGCCGAGACGCCCGCCGGATGCTACGGACCACTCCGAAATTCCAGATGCTTCCGACGCTGAAGCGCGGACTTCCCAATACGGAGCCGATGAGCGAAGAGCAGGTCGAGCTGATTCACAACGCTTCGCTGGATATCCTCGAAGAGGTCGGCGTCGTTTTCCGCGATCCGATCGCACTTGAGGATTGGAAGGGCGTGGGGGCAGACGTCAGGGGCGAGCGGGTCCATCTGGACCGCGCCCTCGTCATGGACCTCATCAAGACCATCCCGTCCGACATCAAATACTACGCCCGGAATCCGGAAAACAATGTGGAGCTCGGCGGCAAGAAATCGATTTTCGTGCCGATGACGGGCGCACCCTACATGCGTGACCTCGATGACGTCCGCCGCGGGCCGACGATCGCCGACCTTGGGACATTCCACAAACTCGCTCACATGATGCCCGCGCTGCACTCGTCGGCGCACCACATCGTCGAGCCTATGGACATCGTGGTGGCCCACCGCCACCTCCACATAACCTATTCGTCGATGAAATATTCGGACAAGATGTTCATGGGTATGACGACGTCGCCCAAGAATGCGGAAGATGTGCTGGATATGTGTGCGATCCTGTTCGGCGCGGAATTCATGGAAACGCATGCGGTCGCCACCGGAAACTGCAACGGCAACTCGCCCCTGGTTTGGGACCAGACAATGCTGGGCGCCATGCGGGCGTTCAATCGGCGAAACCAACCGGTTCTTTGCTCGCCCTTTGTGCTCGGCGGCGCCAACACTCCCGCCTCCACCGCGGCCGCGGTCGCCCAGCTAAACGCCGAGGCTCTCTCCGCGCTCGCTTATACGCAAGTCGTACGCCGCGGATGCCCTGCGATCTACGGGCACTATCTATCGACCGTTTCGATGCAGTCGGGCGCGCCGATGGCCGGAACGCCCGAAATTTCCCTGATGAACTTCATGATCGGCCAGATGGCGCGCCGCTATAACGTTCCCTGGCGTACCTCGAACCTCTTGGGCGGCGCGAAGATGTTCGACGCTCAATCGGGCTACGAAAGCGCCATGACGATGATGGCAGTCCTGATGTCTGGCGCGAATTACATCTGGCATTCGGCCGGCTGGAACGAGGCGGGAATGCACTGCTCGATCGCGAAATTCATGGTGGACTCCGAAGTCTGCGCGATGGGCTACCGCATGGCCGAAGGCATCAAATGGGACGACTTCGACGAGGCGCTGGCATCCATTCGCGACGTCGGCCCTGGCGGGCACTATCTCGGCCATCCGCATACCCAGGCGAACTTCGAAAAGGCATTCTTTATCCCGAGACTCTTCGACAACAACTCGATCGAGCAATGGATTGCCGACGGGTCCAAGGATATCAAGCAGCGCGCGCTGGAGCAGGCACGATACCTGTTGTCTGAGTATCAGGAGCCCAAACTCGACGAATCCGTCGACGAGGAACTGCGTGCGTACATCGACCGCCGCAGCCGCGAAATCCCTGCCGTCGACGCGCTGAACGAAGATCATTGATCCTTCGCATTGCCTCGCACGCCGCGTTCGCAAGGGAGCGGAGACATGAGACGGATATCGGAATGGTCGGAGGATGAAGTAGCGAACTTGGCGGGTCAGGCGATTACGTCTGCCCCGTCGCTCTCTCGCGGTCTGCAGGACACAGCGACGATTGCGGTGCTTTTGTTCCCCGGCTTCTCGTTGCTCAGCCTATCCTCGTTTCTCGCGCCGTTCGAAAAGGCAAACGCGATTTTGGGAAGGCGGAGGTTCGTCTGGACTTTCGCAAGCAGATCGGGCGTCTCCGAAACCTGCAGCCTTGGATTGGCGATGCCGACGCAATTCCAGTTCTCGGACGCCATGCCTAAAATGGCATCCTCAGCGCGCACGGAAATGGTCGTCTTGGTCGCGGACGGCACCACGCAACTCGGCGCGCCGGCAGAGCTGTCTGGCGCGCTGCGGCTCTGCATCCGGCAGAATATACCGGTGGTCGCGCTTGGAACGGCCACGTGGTTGCTGGCCGAAATGGGTGCGCTGAAAAACACCGAGTGCACTATCCACTGGGAACAGTTGGCCGCCTTTGCGGAGACATTCAACGGACCAAAGGTGACCGACGTTATCTACACGGGAGACAGCGGCATATGGAGCTGTGCGGGGGAAACCTCCGCCTTCGATCTGGCCGTTGCGCTTCTCGAGCAGACGCTCGGCACATATCTCACGGTGGATGTCTGCAAACGCAATGTCGCCGACGGAGCAAGGGATCGGACGCATCGACAGACGGGTTGGTATCCATGGGCCATTCACTGCACCAGCAACAAGCTTCGTGAAGCGCTCGCGCTGATGGAGAAGTGCCTGGACGAACCGCTCTCGCTCGACCGGATTGCGGATATTCTGACGATTTCCAGGCGGCAGCTCGAACGTCTGTTCGAGACCTATCTCGGCACCTCCCCGCATAAATATTACGTCAAGCTGCGTCTCGACCGGGCGAGGCAACTGATAAAGGCGACCAACAAACCGATCGTCGACATTGCGGTCGCGTGCGGCTTTGTCTCGGCCACTCACTTTTCGAAATGCTACCGTCTTCTGTACGGATGTAGCCCCCAGCAAACGAGACTGGAATCTATGAAGACAATTGGCGTTCGGAAGAAGAAGCAACATACCCCATTCCAGTAAAGCGCCGCATTCGGCACTTTGCGGGTCTGCGATCCCCCAGCAGCGAGCAAATTTCGGTCAGAACGACCTCGTCGCATCCACGTGCGGCGGGGCGACGGCATCCGTTCACCAAGGGCAAACAACGCAATGAGATCAGTGCATTAAAGTCACCTGACGGGCTACTTTTTTGCGGCGTTGAGTTCGAAATACATGTGTTACCAATCTCATCACTCCTCGGGAGGAAAATTGGAAAGCAGAGCTAAAGACGCTCAGCGCTGCACGGTTCGGAAGGATGAGCGTCATCCAAAAAAAGGGAACTGACATCATGAAGATAAAGTCCACTGCTGCTGCCCTTTTGGCATCATTTTTGGCAATGGCCAGCGTCGCGTCGGCAGCCGATCAAGTAAAGCCGGCCTGGTCCGGGATCACTGAAGAACTCTTCCAGACTTACATTGTCTCGCAGGGGCTGAAAGACCTCGGATACGATGTTGCCGAGCCCACGCAAACTCAGGTCCAGCTTGCCCACGTCGCAGTGGCGAACGGCGATCTCACCTTCTACGCGGCGCATTGGGAGCCGCTCCACGAAGCCTATTGGAAGGAAGCTGGCGGCGACGCAAAGCTTATCCGGCTTGGAAAGCTCACGAGCAACTCCCTGCAGGGCTATCTCATCGACAAGAAGACAGCGGACGCAACCGGGATCAAATATCTTGAAGACCTGAAAGACCCGGAAAAGGCAAAGCTTTTCGACACCAACGGCAATGGAAAGGCCGACCTCTACGGCTGCGAGCCCGGCTGGGGCTGTGAACGCGTGATCGAACATCAGCTCGATGCCTACGGCCTTCGCGACACTGTCGAGCATCAGCAGGGCGGTTATTTCTCGATCATCCCGGATGCGATCGAGCGGATCAAGGAAGGCAAGCCCACCCTTTACTACACCTGGACGCCGCTCTGGGTTTCGGCTGTGCTTCGGCCGGGCAAGGAAGTGGTCTGGCTGAACGTCAAGAAAACCGATCTTCCCGACGGCAAGACGGACAACACCACGGTTCCGGGTCTGGGCAATCTCGGTTTTCCGGTGAATGATCAAATGGTCATCGCGAATACCGCCTTCGTGAATGCCAATCCGTCGGCCAAGAAATGGTTTGAGCTGGCGCAAATCCCCATCGAAGACATCAATGCTGAAAACAAGCTCGTGAACGATGGCGAGAAATCCAACGACCAGATCATGAAGCATGTGACCGATTGGATCGGGGCACACAAGTCCGAATGGAACAAGTGGATCGCCGAAGCCAAGGCCGCAAAGTAGTCGCAGAGACGCTGCCGCATTAGGCGGCAGCGTCATCGCCTGCGTCTGGGACGATCAGGCGGTGGAATTTTTGCCTGGATGCCAAGAGCTAGGCCCGCGCCGGTTCCAACTTTCTGCCGCGCGAACATGCCGCCAAGTCTCCTCGCCTTAAGAGCCTACCCTTCGAACGCAATCACGTGCCGGCGTTCGGCGAGATCGAGGAAGGATTGTCTTCGGCCTGCTGTGAAAACGGTCTCGGCACCGTCACCAGAGCCGTTTGCGTGGCTCGGCATCAATTCGGTGATCCGCTGCCAAGAGTTTCAGGCCTGGTGCGAAGGGTAAGCCATTCCTTTCAACACTGATATGTGCTCCCGGCCAGTCCTTTCGACGGTAAGCCTTGAGGCACATCTCAGCCGGTGAACTCAACTCGCTCACTACTTTGCACCTCACGGCTCTGGCGTTCGGGACGAAGATGCAGAATTCTCAAAGCACATTCCTATACGGTTTAAGGAGATGGCATGAATGGTCGGTGAGCGGCAGATGCGCCCGATGCTGTTAAAGGTGTTGGGAGAGGCGGATAGGTTTCAGGCTGGATCGAAAATTAGGGCATTGGACCCTGTTAAGGAGATTAGCCTTCGCCTGCTACCGAACGACCATCTTGAGGCCCGGTTCTGGCCGGTGACCTCGTATAGGAGTTTGGCTTTGCCGTTCACGCCCCTTTCGGGGTTCCGCCTCCCGCCAACGGGGAGATATTA
>NZ_JARWGH010000037.1:0-43052 GCF_036528765.1 Rhizobium sp. BR 362
CTAGGGTCCGGACCCATAATTGGCTTTCCTTGAGCGCTGAGACATGATTCATTGCCGCGACGAAAGGGCGGTGAGATGTCTGATTTCTTTTGGTTTTCCGATGCGCAGTGGGAACGGATCGAACCGCTGCTGCCAACGGATGTGCGGGGCAAGCCGCGCGTGGACGATCGTCGCGTGTTGAGCGGAATCGTCCATGCCCTGCGATGTGGTGGCCGCTGGGCGGACTGCGCCGACGTCTATGGACCGAAGAAGACGCTCTACAATCGCTTCGTTCGCTGGTCCGAGCGCGGCATCTGGGAAGGCATCTTCAGCGCACTCGCCGGCGCCGAAGATGCGCCGGAGCGATTGTTCATCGATAGTAGCTGCATCAAGGCCCACCGCTGCGCAGGCGGCGGAAAAGGGGGGCCTTGGCTCATGGTATCGGCCGCACGAAAGGCGGACGGAACACCAAGCTCCATGCCGTCTGCGACGCGAAAGGTCGCCCTCACGTCCTGCTCCTGACGCCCGGCAACGTCCATGACTGCAAGGTGGCAAGGCTGTGTATCGAAGCCCTGCCGCCCTCCGCGGAGCTCGTCGCGGACAAGGGCTATGACAGCCAGGCTCTGCGCGAGTGGCTCGACGAGCGCGGTACCGAGGCTGTGATCCCGCCACGTCGAAACCGCAAGGTCCAGTACGAGTACGACCGCGCCGTTTACAAGCAGCGCAACGTCATCGAGCGCATGTTCTGCCGTCTCAAGGATTGGCGTCGCCTCTCCACCCGCTTCGATCGCAACATCAAAAACTTCATGGGTGCCGTCGCTCTCGCCGCAGCCGTCATCTGGTGGCTGTAGTGAGTCCGGACCCTAGATACAGTTTGCCAAAAGGCGAGCGCTTGCTCGGCGACCCGACATTCGGTAGCACGACGATTACAAGCCATATAGCGACGACAGATAGGCCAATCATTGCAAGGCCTACGGCGGCGCCAACCAATCAAATGTGTAATCCACACGCCCAGAGGTACCCCCAAAAAAAGCGAGCCGCTTATTCCAAGGTACACGGAGGCTATGGCACGAGCTCGATATCTTTCCGAGACGATCTGAACTGCACAACCGACGGCGCATACCGATATCTGCGCGCAAGCCATAGCCGTGATGATCCTCGAGGCGCTTATTGGGAGCAGCCCCGATCCACCGATCACAACCGGCACATTGCTCCCTGCAAAGATTGACATGGCCGCGAGGAGCGTCGGTTTTACATCGAAGCGATAGGAAATCAGTGTAGCTATCGGCGCGAAGAACGCGTAGGTGACCGAGAACACTGAAATGAGGATACTTGCTTCGGACTCGCCTACTCCAAGGCTGCCGGCTACATTCGGCAGCACCCCGATGAAAACGTTCTCGGCCAATCCTGTGATAAACACAGCAGTAGTGAGTACGAGAATTCGATTCATACCGCCAACTGCGCTGGATTGGCCGGCGCTTGCGCGGTCTCTTTTCCACCAGCTCTGCCCCATGCTCTCATCAGTCCTCGTATGCCCTGACTTCAATCAGTTTTTTGCGGGCCGAGATGGGCTCCTGCCTCATACCGATTGGACGCCCTGGGAACAGTTTGCAACGAGATCGGCTGCGTAAAGTACTCGTACTTGCCCGTCAGCACGCCTTGCGTGAATTGAAGCGCATGCTTGCCAAAGAACCACTCTTCAACAGCATAGCCGCGGGTCAGTTCGATTGGCGAGGTAAGGTTCAGTCCGGGCATTTCGATCCGATTGACCGTCGTCGGCCGGTTGCATAACAGTCTGAGGTCCTCAACGTGGATCCCGAGCGGGATCTTTTCGAACAAATCGCCAGGCAGAGCGTCGCTGTTCGACAGGTCGACTTTGGTGAATGGCAAAGGGCCGTCGGGTCCTGCCTTTCTAGAGAGGAACTTTTCTACGGCGTGGACATGCGTCGCAATCCCGGGATGGGAATCCCATTTCGCGTAAAAATCAGAGCGTAGTACCTGCCAGTCTGCATAGAGTGAGTCGAGATCGCCCCGATCAAATGAATTCGCGTGCCGGCACTCGTACGGGACCGGATACCGGGAAGTCCCGATGATCGATGTAAAATTGTGAAATCCACCCTCGTTGGTCCGTTGTCTCAACTCGTTGATCAACGGAACCCACACATCCTTGGTCACAAAGTGCAACGACGAGTGTGCCAAAGCCAGGTCGTATCTCTCATCAGGGACGAAATCCTCGATTCTCCCTTCGATCACATCGATATTCAACGAATGTTCGTCTGCAACCGATCGCAGTTTTCTGACCGCGCTCGATGACGGTTCCAATGCAGTTACCGCATGCCCCCTGAATGCAAGAAAGAGAGCGTTCCTGCCTTCGCCGCATCCTAGGTCGACGACCATTGCGTTTCTTGGCAGTTGCTGTTCTATCTCATAGACTTCGACGCTTGGCCCGCCCATCGTCCAGACGTTGGGATCCGAATAGCCTCGTTCCCAAAACCGCTCGCTGTTTTTCATTTAGGAACGTACCTTTCTTCACGGATTTTCACGTGGTCCGAGAAGAGATGATGCGCTATCAGGTTGCTGTACTTGTAACCTTTCCGGGTCAGGGGAATGGCGCCATCGCCCCGCAAATCGATGCAGCCTTCGACTTCCAGAGCATCTATCACCTCCAAAAAATCGGCGCGGAGGTCCCGTCCGAATCGTCGTGAATAATCTGCTTCTGAAAGCTGGTTGAGCGTAAGGTTAAGTATAAAATATCTCAACCGTTCTTCGGATTCGTCTAATATAACTCCGTATTTCAGCAAATTCCGACTAGTCATCTCGAGATGTATATAATCGTCGATGGCTTTGCCGACATTCTTCAGCGCGACGGCATAGTCGAGGCTGTAGTGATATTTCCCGTTATAACTTCGCGCGCCTGCTCCGATGCCTATCATCGGAACACCGAGGAAGTCAGAGGTTTCCTGGCCGTAGGCGCTGGTGCCTTCTGGAAGGCAGGTAAAACGGGTGAAAGATTCCTGTCGATACTCATTGTCCTGCATAAAATCGACATTGCTGTCGTAGATCTCATATTTGAGGCGGTCTTCCACATATTCTTGCGGTCGAGATCGCTGCTGCTTTTGCATAGCAGTGAGCGGCCGGCTGATCGCCGGATAAAGCGAAACGGTTGTTGGCCGAAAGGACAAAATCTGCTCCAGCGAGCGCTTCCAACTTTCCGGCGTTTGACGGAAGAGGCCGTAGATCAAGTCGAGATTGAAGTTATCGAAACGCTTGCGAACTGCTTCAATGGACGAAATCGACACAGAAACCTGATATGGGCGGCCGGACGCTCTCAGTTCGACGGAATCCATCGTTTGGATTCCCATGCTGATCCGGTTCACGCCTTGGTTCTTCAAAAAATCAAGCAGTTCCCCCGACACAGTGTCGGGAGATCCTTCGACGCACACCTCGGTCGAACGGTCGATATTTGGAAAGCCATCTCGAACGGAAGAGAAAATCTGGGCCAGCCGATCGATGGGCAGGAGAGTTGGGGTTCCGCCGCCGATATAGACCGATGCGACAGATCTGTGACCGGCAAATGTTGCATAAAGGCTTATCTGCCAGCAGATCTTTTCGACATAACGTCGAATAAGATCCTCCGTGTGCCGCGTGGTCAGAAAGAGCGTGCAATAGGTGCACCTATATCGGCAAAATGGCACATGTATGTATAACGCTACCGGCGCCTGGTCGTTTGAATCCCACACATCGCTCAATCGAATGTTTTCAAGCTCTTTATATGTCCGTTTTGGGGGGTAGCTGTATACATACGCCTTGAGGTCGCCTTTGCCGATGGCTTCCCTCAAGGAATTTGCAAATGATTGCATGCTCCTTTCTCCTGCGGCCGGCACTATTCGGCAATCTGCGCGAGGTCGGCGTCAAGGCGCTTGCGCACGAGATTTGGAACGGTTGCAGTCTTGATGGCATCGAGATTGGTGGGGCTGTCGCCAACTTGAATGAGGGCCACCATGCCCAAGCTCATATGCGGCGTGCATTTCACCACATAGGCCCCGGGCATATCGAGTTTTGCGCGATATTCCTCGTTCGCTTTAGATTTGAACTCCGGTGCGCCTTTTGGGATCAAACCTTTGAACGTTTCGACATTGTGTCCCTTATCAACCGGAATAAACGTCACCGTGTCGCCTGGTGCGATCTTCGTGAAACCTGGCTCAAAAACCATTGCGCCGTCCGTGCCCCTGTTCAACATCCGGATTTGGTGGTCCGCCGCCATCAGTGGCATCGCTGATGCGGTCAGCATCGCCGTTGCGACGATCGGACAGATTTTCAAACCCATTTCTGATCTCCTTTCGCGATAGCCCGATTAATTGTCCGCCCGAAGCTTTAGGCGCGAACGGGCTGACATTCCTTGAGATCGAGCAATCTTTGATCAATTTCTACGTCAAGCCCGCGCGCCGGTGTCCATCCGCGCGCGGACGAAGTCGCTGCGGCACTCGAGGGGCGCCTCATCCGCGGGTGATCAAAGCGCAGTTGGATGCAATCAGGTGATCATCAAACAAAATCGCGGCGTTCGTTGAGAGAGATCAAGGACTGAGTGCCCGTCACGTGCGAATAGTTCCCAAAAGTGGCGAGAAAGGCGGCCGCCTTTGGCGTGGTCGTCTGTACATCGGGAAGCATGACATGAATTACACCGCTGAAACCATGCTGGTTGCGGTCGGGGCTTTTTTGGCACTGGTCGGCGCGGGGGTCGCTCATGACCAGCTTTTTGCAACCCACATGGGGATACTGTTCTTCTGTTTGCTAGCGGGCACGGTACTGCTTCTGCGGCGAATTGATTTTTCCCCCGTGACAGTGAGCGCCAAACCCAAAAACGGAGCCTATTTTGACGAGGTCATCCGCTATGGATTGATTGCCACCGTCTTTTGGGGGGTGATCGGCTTCCTGATCGGTGTCGTGATCGCCCTGCAACTTGCCTATCCGGATCTGAACGTCGCGCCGTATTTCAATTTTGGTCGCTTGCGCCCACTTCATACCTCTGCCGTCATCTTCGCCTTCGGCGGCAACGGGTTGATAATGACCTCCTTTTACGTCGTCCAGCGCACCTGCCGAGCCCGGCTCTTCGGCGGCAATCTCGGTTGGTTCGTGTTCTGGGGATATCAACTTTTCATCGTCATGGCCGCGACCGGCTATGTTCTCGGGATCACGCAGGCTCGCGAATATGCCGAGCCCGAATGGTATGTCGACATCTGGCTCACCATTGTCTGGGTCGCCTATCTTGTCACCTTTTTGGGAACGATCCTGAAGCGCAAGGAGCCGCACATCTATGTCGCGAACTGGTTCTATCTGAGTTTCATCGTCACCATCGCCGTGCTGCATGTCGTCAACAATCTCGCGATGCCGGTGTCTTTCCTTGGCTCAAAGAGCTATTCGCTATTTTCGGGCGTGCAGGGTGCCCTGACACAATGGTGGTACGGCCACAACGCCGTCGGCTTTTTCCTGACCGCCGGCTTCCTTGGCATGATGTACTATTTCGTACCGAAGCAGGCGAACCGCCCAATCTATTCCTATCGCCTGTCGATCATCCATTTCTGGGCCCTGATCTTCATGTACATCTGGGCTGGTCCGCATCATCTGCATTACACGGCATTGCCCGATTGGGCGCAGACTTTGGGCATGGTCTTCTCGGTGATGCTGTGGATGCCTTCCTGGGGCGGCATGATCAACGGTCTGATGACTCTTTCGGGCGCCTGGGACAAGATCCGTACCGACCCGATCATCCGCATGATGATCGTCGCGATCGCCTTTTATGGCATGTCGACCTTCGAAGGCCCGATGATGTCGGTCAAGACGGTCAACTCGCTCAGTCACTATACCGAATGGACCATCGGTCACGTTCATTCCGGCGCGCTCGGCTGGGTCGGCATGATCACGTTCGGCGCCATCTACTACCTGACGCCAAAGCTCTGGGGGCGCGAGCGGCTTTACAGCCTCCGTATGGTCAACTGGCATTTCTGGCTCGCCACGCTGGGCATCGTTATCTACGCCGCGGTGCTGTGGGTCGCCGGCATCCAGCAAGGCCTGATGTGGCGCGAATACAATAGTCAGGGTTTCCTCGTCTATTCCTTCGCAGAGACCGTGGCTGCGATGTTCCCCTATTATCTTCTGCGCGCCGTCGGTGGTGCTCTCTATCTGGCAGGGGGAGTGATCATGGCCTGGAACGTCGCAATGACCATCCGGGGCCGCCAGCGCGACGAAGCCGCGATCCCCAGCGCTTTCATCGCCAAGGCCGCCGAGTGAGAGAAACATGTCAATACTCGCCAAACACCAGATCATCGAGAAAAATGCCACCCTTCTGCTTGTCGGGTCGCTGTTGGTGGTCAGCATTGGCGGCATCGTCGAGATCGCGCCGCTGTTCTATCTCCAGAACACGATCGAGAAGGTGGAAGGCATGCGCCCGTACACGCCTCTCGAGCTGGCCGGGCGCAATATCTACATCCGCGAAGGCTGCTATCTCTGCCATAGCCAGATGATCCGACCGTTCCGCGACGAAGTGGAGCGTTACGGCCATTATTCGCTCGCCGCCGAGTCCATGTATGACCATCCGTTCCAGTGGGGCTCGAAGCGCACGGGACCGGATCTGGCGCGTGTCGGCGGTCGTTATTCCAATGAGTGGCACGTCCAGCATCTGTCCAACCCGCGCGAGGTGGTGCCGGAGTCGATCATGCCTACTTACGCCTTTCTCAAGGAGAGGGAGGTCACGGTTAAGGATATCGGCATGGATCTCAAGGCGAACGAGGATGTCGGCGTACCCTATAGCCAAGACATGCTGGCGAATGCGGAAGCCGACATGCGGGCGCAAGCCGATCCAAACGCAAATACGACGGATCTGCTGGCGCGATATCCGAAAGCGAAGGTCGGCGATTTCGATGGCGATGCCGCCAGGCTGACCGAGGTGGACGCGCTCGTCGCATATCTGCAAATGCTCGGAACGCTGGTTGATTTCTCGACTTACGACGATGCCACCGGCTATCGCTGAGGTGCCTCCGTGGAAACATACACTGCAATGCGTCACTTCGCCGACAGTTGGGGGCTCCTCGCACTGGCCTTGTTTTTCGTGGGGGCTATAGCCTTCACGCTCCGGCCAGGCAGCAAAAAAGGCGCCAACGAAGCCGCTGACATACCTTTAAAGGACGATTGAGATGTCGGACAAACCTATAGACGAACTCAGCGGCGTCGAAACAACGGGCCATGAGTGGGACGGCATCCGCGAACTCAACAATCCCATGCCCAGATGGTGGGTGTGGACATTCTATGCCACGATCCTCTGGGCCGTCGGCTATGCCATCGCCTATCCCTCCATACCCCTGATCAGGGATACCACCAAAGGACTGATCGGGTTCTCAAGCCGGGCTGAACTGCAGCACGAAATGAACAACGCCAAGATTGAGCAGGCTCGCCTCGATGTTCTGATCGCCGCGAAATCCGTTGAAGAAATCGATGCCGACCCAACGCTGCGTGAGTTTGCAATTGCAGGCGGCGCCTCGGCCTTCAAGGTCAATTGCGCGCCGTGTCATGGCTCCGGTGCCACCGGCGCTCCGGGGTTTCCCAATCTAAACGACGACGATTGGCTATGGGGCGGCAGTCTTCCCGCCATTCAACAGACAATCGCTCATGGCATCCGCTTCGATGCCGATCCCGAGACGCATGTCTCTGAGATGCCCGCCTTCGGTGATGTACTCGAACGCACCCAGATACGCCAGGTAGCCGCTTACATTTGGGCCTTGACCAACACAGTTTCCGATCCGGCAGCGGCCGACGCCGGCAAGCAGGTATTCCTCGACAATTGCGCCGTCTGTCATGGCGAAGACGACAGGGGAAAACAGGAGTTTGGCGCACCAAATCTCGCCGACGCGATCTGGCTTAAGGGGCGAGGGGAGCAAGCGATCATCCGCCAGGTGACCCTGCCCAAACACGGCGTTATGCCAGCTTGGTCTGCCCGGCTGGGCGAAACCACCGTGAAGGAGTTGACGGTGTTTGTTCATTCCTTGGGCGGTGGAAAATAGAAAAGAAAAATCACGAATTCACGTGCATCACAATCTTTATGGCCTGATGGCCAGGGTGCCGAACTCGGGTTAACGCGATTTCCCGCTTGCCAGAAGTCTGATTCCCTATGGCCTCGATGATTCGGAGGGCATGGTGATGAACGTTGTGGCATTGGAGGGATTTGAGAAGTCGCGATTGAAGCTGTTGCTCGATCATCTCGGTGAGATCGAGGACGTTCGCGATCCCTGGCGTGTCGCCTACCGGTTGCGGGAAGTGCTGTTTCTGGTGGTTTGCGGCACGATCTGCGACTGTGAAGATTATGATTTGATTTCGGAATGGGGCGAACAGCATCTGGATTTCCTGCGCCGCTTTCTGCCCTATGATCATGGGGTTCCGGGCGGGCGTTGGTTGACGATCCTGATGAACCGGATCGATCCGGCGCTGTTTTCGGCCGCCTTCACCGACTGGGTGCGCGAAAGCTGGCCCGACAAGCCGGATTTCATTGCCATCGACGGCAAGACCTCGCGCCGCAGCCATGACCGCGGCGCGGGCAAGGCGGCGCTACATCTGGTTTCGGCCTATGCGACGACCCGGCGGCTGGTTCTGGCGCAGGAAGCGGTCGATGCCAAGAGCAACGAGACGACGGCAATTCCGGTTATTCTGGAAAGGCTTGGCGCAAATGGCGGACTTGCCGGCGCCATCGTGTCGATCGATGCGATCGCCACCAACCCAACCATCGCCACCGCCATTGCCGGTCAGGGGGCCGATTACCTGCTGGCGGTCAAGGCCAATCAGCCGACGTTGCGCGCCGAAATGCAACGCTATTTCGAGGATGCACCGGACGGGGCGCTCAACACTGATATCGATGTCGACAAGGGCCATGGCCGCATCGAGCAGCGGTTCGTTACCGTCTCGAGCGAGACCGATTGGCTGACAGGAGGCCGGCGCTTTCCCGGCGAACTGCGCCTGCCCGGCGCAAGGACGCTGATCCGCGTCCAGTCCCGCACCGAGTTGAAGGATCGCTGCCGGTTCGATACCCGCTACTTCATCTCCTCGGCCAGTCTCGACGCAAAGACCGCCGCCCAGGCCGTCCGCGGTCACTGGCTCATCGAAAATGCGCTGCACTGGACGCTCGACGTCGTCTTCCGCGACGACCAATCCCGACTGCGCAAGGGCCATGGTGCCCACAACATGGCCATCGTCAGACACTTCGCCATCAATCTCGTGCGTGCCGTCGCCGACAAGAAATCCATCAAGCTCCGCAGAAAACGCGCCGGATGGAATACCGAATATCTACAAACAATCCTCGGAGCGCTCACCCGTTAACCCGGATTCGGTGCCCTGGCCTGATGGCGATACGGTCAGCAGTCGATCACGATCTTGTCTCTCTACGCAATGCGGTTGCGTTCGGACAGCCAGAAAACTTGCTCGTAGAACTGAAAAAGTTAGCAGCGTTTTGATTTCACTCAACGATCGCAAGCTAGCAAGCTGCTATTCTCCGGGCCTGGAGGACGTCCCTTCGTGCTGTGGCTCGTAGTTCCTCCGGGCCACACCCCCCTCCCGGAGTGTGGCTCTCCTTTTGATTGAGCCGATAGGCTTGCTTTTTCTCTCCCGGACTTGCGTCGAGAACGCTTGGTTCGTCAAATGCAGGATGAGGATCATCAACAGGATGGTATGCGATGATCCTCACCATAGCTCCCATGACAGGTGACGATCGCATCGAACGGACAGGCGCCGACGACGTTGGTGTCCGGCGCAACCGTCAGCCGCTTTATGCCGCGCGAAAGAAAGTGTTTCCAAAGCGAGCGCAGGGTCGGTTCCGGCGATTCAAATGGATCGTCATGCTGATCACGCTCGGCATCTACCATCTTTCTCCGTGGATTCGCTGGGACCGAGGTCCATATGCGCCCGACCAGGCGATTCTCATCGACCTCGCCTCTCGTCGCTTCTTCTTCTTTTTCATCGAGATATGGCCACAGGAGTTCTTCTATGTGGCCGGTCTGCTTGTCATGGCTGGCTTTGGCCTGTTTCTCGTAACGTCGGCGGTGGGGCGGGCATGGTGTGGTTATGCCTGTCCACAGACGGTATGGGTCGATGTCTTCCTTGTCGTGGAACGCGCGATCGAAGGTGATCGCAACGCGCGCATGAAACTCGATGCGAGTCCCTGGACACCGGACAAGATTGCAAAGCGGGTCGCCATACATGGCATATGGGTTCTTATCGGCGTCCTCACAGGCGGCGTATGGATCTTCTATTTCGCGGATGCGCCATCCCTTGCTGTTGCCTTATTCAAGGGCCAGGCGCCGGCCGTCGCCTATGCCACGGTCGCCCTTCTCACCTCGACCACTTACATTCTTGGCGGGCTGATGAGGGAACAGGTCTGCACCTACATGTGTCCGTGGCCCCGCATCCAGGGCGCGATGCTGGACGAAAATTCCCTCGTCGTGACCTACAACGACTGGCGCGGTGAGCCGCGCTCCCGTCACGCCAAAAAAGCCCAAGCGGCGGGCCTGGCTACCGGCGATTGCGTGGACTGCAACGCTTGCGTTGCCGTCTGTCCGATGGGGATAGATATCCGCGACGGTCAGCAAATGGAATGCATCACCTGCGCCTTGTGCATCGACGCCTGCGACGGTGTGATGAATAAGCTCGATAAGCCACGCGGCGTGATCTCCTATGCGACGCTAAGCGAGTATGCCGCGAACATGAACCTGGCGACGAATGGTGGCGCGAGCCCTGTGCAACCGCATCTCGTGCGAAACGCCGATGGCGACTTCATCGAGAATATCCAGCACTTCAACTGGCGCGTGATCTTCAGGCCGCGCGTTCTTTTCTATGCGGCTGTTTGGGCAGCGATCGGGGTGGCGATGCTCGTGCATTTGGCGCTCCGGGAGCGGCTGGAACTGAACGTGGTTCACGACCGCAATCCGCAATATGTCCTGGAGTCCGATGGATCGATCCGCAACGGCTATACGCTTCGCGTGCTCAATATGGTGCCGATGCCGAGGAGAATCGATATCCGACTGGACGGCGCGGAGGGAGCGACGATGAAGATCCCCGAACTCTCGAAGGAGGAAGGCCGGCACTTCACCGTCGATGTGGATCCGGACGCGGCCACCTCGCTCAAAGTGTTCGTCACGCAAAAGGCCAAGCCGGAAACAATCAAGGAATTCCTGTTCGTCATAGAGGACGAAAATCATGCGGATCGGGCTACGCACCGGGCCGCCTTCAACGTGCCGGGAGCGCCGAAATGAGAAGCCAAGTTATCACCGGAGGTCCCTTCACCGGCCGCCATATGCTGATCGTCATTGTTGCGTTCTTCGCCGTGGTGATCGGAGTGAACGTGACGATGGCAGTTCTCGCTTCCACGAGCTGGAGCGGGCTTGTGGTGGAAAATACCTATGTGGCAAGCCAGGAATTCAACGGCAAGGCCGCCGCCATGCGTGCTATGGCGAGCAGCGGCATTTCGGGCGATCTGTTACTGCGCCGCGATGTCATTCAGTACGATATTCATAACCGTGACGGGTCGCCGGCGGTGGTTGACGACGTGACGCTGACGTTCAGAAGGCCCGTGGGCGACCGGGAGGACTTCGCGCTTGCACTGACGAAGACAAGCGAAGGCCATTTCGAAGCGAAACATCGCATTGAGGGAGGCGACTGGATCGTGGAAACCGTCTCGCGCAGAGACGGTGTCACGGTAATGCATGAGGTTAGGCGCATCGACACGGCGGAGTTTGGACAATGACCTGCTGCACGATGGACGCGGAAAGCGTCATGACAACGAGCAATAGCTGCGCCAGTGCCGAGGAGATCGTCCTCGCCAGCCATCCGCTGGGGGAGGGCCTTCGTCAATTGGACCTCAGCGTTCCCGATATGCACTGTGGCGCTTGCATTTCGACCATTGAACGGTCCTTATGCAGGTTACCCTATGTAACGCGCGCCCGGGTCAACCTGACTGCGCGGCGGGTCAGTTGCACCTATGTCGAGCACCTTGATAATGCTGTCGTCGATCCGTCGGGTATTCTGTCCGCGATCACCGAAGCCGGGTACCGGGCGCATATTTTCACTCCCGCCGCGCCCCAGACGAATAGTCTGCGCAATCAATTGCTCTTGGCCGTTGGTGTCTGCGGCTTTGCCGCAGCCAATATCATGCTGCTCTCGGTATCGGTCTGGTCCGGTGCAGATGCAGCAACGCGAGACCTGTTTCATTGGATTTCCGCGATGATTACAGCGCCGGCCCTAATTTATGGCGGCCGTTTCTTTTTTCGATCGGCTTGGAATGCCTTGAAGAATGGGCGCACCAACATGGATGTGCCGATTTCGCTCGCTGTCACGCTCTCCTATGCCGTATCGTTGTGGGAGACGATCCATCACGGAGAGCATGCATGGTTTGACGCCTCCGTGTCGCTGCTGTTCTTCCTGCTCATTGGCCGCACGCTCGACCACATCATGCGGCAAAAGGCGCGAGCCGCGGTCAACAGCCTGGCGAGACTTGCGCCACGCGGCGCGCTGGTGATAGCTGCCGATGGGAGCAAGCGCTACACCGCGATTGAAGATATCAGCATCGGTGATCATGTTTTCATCGCTGCCGGCGAACGCATCCCCGTCGACGGCGCCGTGACCGCAGGTACGAGCGAGCTGGATCTCTCTATTGTCACGGGCGAAAGTATACCAGTTGCTGTCGCGAACAGCGCGGAGGTGAGATCTGGTGCGATGAACCTCATGGCGTCATTGACCATTCGCGCGACGAAGACGGCGCAAAACTCGCTGCTTGCGGAAACCATCAACCTTATGGAGGCAGCAGAAGGAGGCAGGGCGCGCTATCGCAGGGTCGCGGATCGTGCAGCCGGCCTTTACGCTCCGGCGGTTCATTTACTTGCGCTGCTTTCCTTTCTTGCCTGGGGCTCCCTTGGTGGAGATTGGAAGCATGCCATGCTTGTCGCCGTCGCGGTGCTGATCATCACTTGTCCTTGCGCGCTTGGTCTAGCAGTGCCGGTCGTCCAGGTTGTTGCCGCAGGCAACCTGTTTCGCCGCGGCATCATGATCAAGGACGGCTCCGCTTTGGAGCGTCTCGCGGAAATCGATGCCGTCGCGTTTGACAAGACCGGCACGTTGACGATGGGCCAGCCGCGGCTCGTCGAGATGGTGGATGTGGGGTCGGAGGAAAGGGCGATCGCGGCCGGAATTGCTGCGCATTCCCGCCATCCGCTCTCTCAGGCGTTGCTGCGGAGTGCCGGCGGCAAGGGGCAACGGTTCGACAGCGTCGTCGAGATACCGGGCGCGGGCCTGGAAGTCGAAACCGCCAGGGGGCTATATCGTCTCGGCCATATGGAGTTCGCTTGTTCGATCCCGCCCCGAGAAGAAAAAGAAGCGGATGACTCGCTCTCCGAGGTCGTTCTGTCGAGGAACGGTATCGCACTTGCCCGATTCTATTTCGAAGACACGCTTCGCCCCGGAGTAGCCGTAGCCATTCGTCAGCTCGGTCTTGCAGGGCTGCAGACGATGATCCTGTCTGGCGATCGGCAAGCCGTCGTCGAGTCGACAGCGCGGCTATTGCATGTGGATCGCTGGATTGCGGAATTGGATCCGAAACAGAAAGTGGAAGAGTGCACACGCTTGGCCGAGGCGGGCAACAAGGTCATGATGGTTGGTGACGGCATCAACGATGCGCCGGCACTTACGGCGGCGCATGTGTCGATGGCTCCCGCGACTGCGTCCGACATTGGCCGACAGGCGGCAGACCTGGTTTTCCTGAATGACCGTCTCGACGCGGTTCCGGAGGCGATCTGCGTCGCGCGGCGCGCGGCAGCTTTGATCCGTCAGAACTTCGCCCTTGCCATCGGTTACAATGTGCTCGCTGTTCCCATCGCTATCGCGGGCTATGCGACGCCGCTTATCGCCGCCGTCGCCATGTCGTCGTCTTCGCTGATCGTCGTGACGAATGCATTGCGACTCAACCACTGGAATCGGCGGGAGCAACTTAGGCATGATGGCAAACATGCAGCCTCAGCAGGAGGGTCCATATGAATATGCTGATCTATTTGATCCCGCTGGCATTGTTCATGGGTACGCTCGGGCTGGGAGGCTTTCTGTGGTCGCTAAAGAGCGGACAGTATGATGATTTGGAAGGGGCTTCGTGGCGCATCTTAGTGAGTGAGGATAATGCGCCCGAGGGGGCGCAACAATCGACAAGCGCCAGTGCAGATGACCCGACGAAACTGCTAAATTCCCAACTGCCTGGAATCCACAGACGGTCTTACACGAAGAGGTTTTTCCGAAATGACGATTCGAAACCGCGTTGAATTGCGCGAGGCTTTCTGCCCGGATAATCCAACACGTCTCATGCCAAACGTCATTCAAGTGACTGAAACGTTGCGAAATTGCCACACAAGGCCAGGGTTTGTCTGCGACAGGCAGTCCAATTTTCTTTAGTTGAGCCGCCTCAAATCCTGACGTGCCAGCCGATGTTACTGCTCCTCGATTCACGAATTTCAGATCGAAGGAGACAAGAATGACTTCCAAGGACATCATACGGGTCATCATCGCTACTGCAATATTGGGTATCGTGAGCACCGCGCACGCTGCCGATCTGACGACACCACCAAGTAGGGCTCCCATTCCCGCGGCAGCCAACAGAAACCCATGGCAGATGCGGCTGCGCGCGCTTGGTGTGATCACTACTGACTCTGGGCGCGTCGACGGCTTGCCGGGTTCGGATCTTTCCTTTTCGGACACGGTCGTGCCGGAATTCGACATCTCGTATTTCTTCACCGAGAATATCGCCGCTGAACTCATCCTGGGCACAACCTACGCTAAGGTGCATGGCGGCGGCTCGATTTCAGCGCTCGGCGAGATCGGCAAGACTTGGCTGCTGCCGCCAACGCTCACCCTACAATACCATTTCACCGACCTTGGCGCTTTTCGGCCATATGTCGGCGCCGGCCTCAACTATACGCTGTTTTACAACCAGTCGGGAAAAAGTGCTCGCAGCCTTGATGTCAAGAACTCCTTCGGTGTCGCGCTCCAGGCCGGCTTCGACTATATGATCGACGATCACTGGGGTGTGAACGTCGACGCCAAAAAGATCTTCCTAAGGCCTGATTTCGACGCCAACGTCGGCGGGGCCAACGTCAGCGGCAAGGCCAGGCTCGATCCATGGCTGCTTGGCGCGGGCGTAACCTATCGTTTCTAGGCCCTCATAAAATCGCTTGGTGTTTAGCGACTTGCGTCATCCAAGGCTCGACCAGCGTTTGGATGGCGTTGGCGTTAGTGATGCTGGGTACGTGCATGCCGACTTGGTCATCAACTTTATGAGAAGATCAAGGTCAACTCGAAGTGGAGTAACTTGAGAAATGGACAAATTCGCAAGCAAGTCACAGCACCGCCGAGCACCCAAAGAGTTCACTTGAGCCTCGTATCCAGGTGCGGCCCGAATTCTGCTCGTACGAATATCGCACGACATCGACGCCGAGGCGCAAAAGGAGGGGCTGGATTACGTAGTCGCAAATGCCCGTAAGGGGGCGATCTCTATATGCCTATGGGAGCATGACATTGCGGGTTCTCGTTAAGGGCGCCGGAATTGCCGGCCTAACAGTAGCACGTCAACTGTGCGCGCGCGGCGCTCACGTAACAGTCTCCGACCCGCATCTTGGATTCGGGCGCTCTGCATCCTGGCTCGCCGGCGGCATGCTGGCGCCCTGGTGCGAGCGGGTAAACGCCGACGAGAGAGTAATGACGTTGGGGAAAATGGCCGTGGAATGGTGGGATGCCGTCGTGCCCGGCCAAGTCATTCATAAAGGGACACTGGTCGCCGCACCTCAGCGGGATTCGGGCGAACTCGGCCGCTTTGCGGCCCGTACGTCTGGGTATGAATGGTTGGACGAAGATGGCATAGCCGAGCTGGATCCCGCCCTTGCACAGCGTTTTCGCAGGGGTCTGTTCTTCCAACATGAAGCTCATCTGAACCCCCGTCAGGCGCTACGGACGTTGAAAGAGCTGCTGTCGGCAGCAGGCGTCGTCTTTACTAGCGATGATGTGAGCGAAGACGATTTCCCCGATATCGTTGATTGCACCGGTGCTGCCCGCATCGGGCAAAGTCGCGATCTGCGCGGCGTGCGCGGCGAAATGCTCTATCTGCATACAGAGGAGGTCATGCTCGCCAGCCCTATCCGCCTGCTGCATCCTCGCTTTCCCGTCTATGTCGTCCCTCGCGGCGAAGGCCTGTTTATGGTCGGGGCGACGATGATCGAGACGGAATTCGACGGGGCGATCACCGCACGCTCGACGATGGAACTGCTGAACGCAGCCTATACACTGCATCCGGCCTTTGCGGACGCCACCGTGGTCGAAACTGGCGCCGGCATCCGCCCGGCCTTTCCCGACAATTTTCCGCGCGTGATGCGGGACGGCAGAGTCATCCACGTGAACGGCCTTTATCGCCACGGTTTTCTGCTGGCGCCCACAATGGCGGCCGAAGCGGCCGATCTCGTCTTTTCCGATCGGACGAAGCAAAGGAGTTTCCAATGCACCTGATCATCAATGGCGAAACGCAGTCCATCGCCGCTAAGACGCTTTCGCAGCTTTTGGCCGCACTCGACCATGAAGGCGACTGGCTGGCAACAGCCGCCAACGGCGAACTGGTTCATCGCGAAGATCGCGACGAACATATTTTCGCCGACTATGACAGGATCGAGATACTGACACCCATGCAAGGAGGCTGATCGTGCTCGATCTCTATGGAAGCCAGATTGGGTCACCCTGCTGCTCGGCACCGCCCGCTATCCCTCGCCAGCCGTCCTAGCCCATGCGGTCACGCGCGCCGCAGAGTCTTGATCGCATCGGGGATCGAAGGCGCGAATCGGCAGCATAGCGCTTGTGGTGATCGTCGGCTGACTGTGGAACGCGTCGCCGGTCTTCGAGAACGGGGCGGATAGTGCTGCAGTGGTGAGGGATACTCTATTGCATGCGAATCCTAACATTACAGTTGCATTTTAGTTTTCAGGTGAGCTCGTCGAGCGGCAGCCTGATGGGCGCGCCTCCAGCATGACCATGCGATGATGTAGGCTGGCTTTATGCGACGCTTGGCGAGCCTAGTGGCGATGCGCCGGATCTCCTGGACGGACCAGCGGATCAGATCTTGATGGTCGGCATCCTCGGTCTTTTTTGGGGCGTCGCACCGTTGGCGCGGTACCGGATCACCGCCAGCATAGCGAATGCGAGCATGACGAGAGAGACGTGGCGATGCCAGCCATGCCATGATCGGGTCTCATTGTGATCGAGACCGAGCTCGTTCTTGGCAGTCTCGAAGCTATCTTCGATCGCCCAACGATGGCCTTCCACCGTCACCAGCTTTTCCATGGACGTGCCAACCGGGCACCATGTGGAGAAGAAAGCAAGATCGCCATCGGCGATGTTGCGGCGGATCAGCAGTCCGCGTGTCCAGATACCGGGGAATGCCGCGTCGAAAACATCGGCGTCGAGATCGGCCAGTTCGAGATACACCCAATCATGCAACCGAGCGCCTTTGGTGCCATCGCCTGCCGACAGGCGTCTCCAGGCATTCTCAGGCAAGGCTTTAGCGATGTCCTTTGCCGTGCCAGCCACAGCAAGCGGCTTACCCCAGGAGCGGAAGGGATGGTTGGCGTTCACGCCCAGCACATAGCCCTTGGCGGCTCGCTTGAGTGCTATTTCGATGTCGCCTACGCCATAAACACTGTCGGCAGCCACCCAGGAAAATGGCGCATCCGAAGCGATCGCCCGCTCGATCATCGTGAGCGCCAATGCCGGCTTGGTCAGAAAGCTGACACTGTCGGGCACATGGGCTCTCGCCAGGCGATCCCGGTCATCCGTCCAGGCTTTCGGCAGATAGAGCGCCCGGTCGATGAAGGCATGACCATGCCGGGAGACATACGATGCGAACACGCCGATCTGGCAATTGGTGATCTTGCCCGCCGATCCAGTATATTGCCGACCAACCCCGCAGGACGCCTTGCCCTGCTTCAGAAAACCAGTCTCGTCGATCACCAGGACTGCATCAGGATCAGCCAGTGTCTCAAGCGCATAGACACGAACGATGTCGCGCAAAGCATCCGCATCCCAGTGTCCCCGGCCCAAAATCGCCTGCTGCCGCCACGGGCCGGGATCGCCAGCCGCTTCCGCGCGCATCCATCCCGTCTTGCGCCGCTCGTCACCCAGCAAGCCGTCCAGAAAAAGGTTTGCCGATGCGGCAACGCGCTCCTGCGTAAACAATCCGCTCATACGACCCTTCACCTCGCGCAGTGAGGATGCCCAAAGCTCCAGCGTCGTCTCGATTGATGCACCGATCATCCATGACCTCCGAATCATGGAGACCTATAGATTCAGACCATGGATAAATGCGCAACTGTAATGCTAAGCTGAACCAGGCGATGGATCGGAGTAAAGAGGCCTAGAGGTGCCCTAAACAACATCGCGCATTGGGAGCCGAAGCGCCGAGACACTGCACCCATGCCTGAAACGAAAAAATTTTGAACCAGCAAACAAAATGGACGCTGCGGCAAAATTCGGGATGCGTGGCTAACGACACGTCACGGTTAATCTTTTAGAAAATAAGCATAATCGCAGTGCAGTTAAGAGAGAAATGCAGGACAGGTCTACAACAAGTCAACCTTCAGGGGACGTCTCATGGAACCTCATCTACCCACAACAATACAGATCAGCGCCCCTCAACATGCCGCGAATAATCCATATCGCGTCATCGAGGGCGAGGAGGTGCTTTCCGTGGCATTCCGTGAATTCGTGCTGACGGCCGTCGCTGCCGGTTGGAAGGAGCCGGAGGTCGCTTTGACCTTGGCCGACATCGCAGATGACTACGTTATGGCTCTCGCTCGAAGAGCTGCGGCCAATTAGTATTGAGTTCCATCTGCGTTCGTCTGTGGTATCCCGCAAGATGGCTGTTAACAACTCTTCATCCAGCCGGCCGGCAAGTCGCTTAAGACGAGATGGTTTGCCGGCGGTATAACATGCCGAAGGGCTCCCGTTGCATTGTTGCAAAGAGAAACCTCAGGCCGTCTTGCTATAATGGCGCCCCGATTCCCTCACATAGGCATCGAAAGCTGCTGCAACGGCGCGGATCAGGAAGCGCCCGTCTTCTCGCAAACGAATGATGCCGCCCGCGTTTTCGATTATTCCGTCGCTCTCGAGCATCGAGAGCCTGGGGTTGCCGTTAAGAAGCGCGTGTGGGTCAAAACCGTATGTGACGGCCAACGCGGGGACGTCGACCTGCAAGTCGCACATCAGGCGTTCGATGATACTTGCCCGCAGGCGATCTTCGGCCGACAAGCGCCAGCCTTTCGTTGTGGCCAAGCGGCCGGATGCGATCCGCTTTCCGTAACGATTGGGAAGTACCTCGTTTTGAACATAGCCGCCTGGCATGCGGCCAATAGCTGACGAACCCAAGCCGATAAGTGCCTCACAAGCATCGGTCGTATAGCCCTGAAAGTTGCGATGCAATTGCCCGTCTGTCTGCGCGGTTGCTAAACTGTCGTGCGGCCTGGCGAAATGATCGATCCCGATGCGGCGGTAGCCTGCCGCAACAAGGTGTTCCGAAATTGCCTTTGCCTGGGAAATACGGCTTTGCGCATTGGCGAGAGCGGCTTCGTCGATTAGCCGTTGATGCTTCTTGAAGGAAGGTACATGCGCATAACCGAAGACTGCGAAACGGTCCGGCCGCATCTCGATCGCTGCCTTGGCCGTTTCGATGCAGGATTGAACCGTCTGGTTTGGCAGGCCATACATAAGATCGAAATTGATGCTGGCGATGCGCGCCCGGCGCAGCTTAAAAACCGCCTCCATTGTCTGTTCTTTACTTTGGGTGCGGTTGATCGCCCTTTGGACCGTCGGATCAAAGGTCTGTACCCCGATACTAGCGCGGTGCACCCCTACTTCCCCGAGAACCGTCGCCATCTCCTGATCTAGCGTCCTCGGATCGATCTCCAACGCGATTTGGGCCGAACCGGTGAACTCGAACTGCTTGTGCAGAAGCTCAATAAGCTCAAACATTTTCTTCGGCCCGATGGTCGTTGGCGTTCCTCCACCAAAATGCAGATGGTCGATCCTAACCGGCGCCCCGGTCCTTGCGGACACGAGGCGTACTTCCTCGCGCAGCATCCGCAGGTAGTCGACGATCGGTCGGCTATTGCGCGCATTCGTGGTGTGACATCCGCAATACCAGCATATCGACGGACAAAACGGGATGTGCACGTAAAGCGATGCCGCTTTCTCCAGCGAGACAGCGCTAAGCCAATTCTCATAAGTGCTATCGTCAACGTTGGGGGAGAAACACGGCGATGTCGGATAGCTAGTGTAGCGGGGTAGGCGCTCATCGCCGTATTTTTCAATAAGTGCCGATTGCATGCGAAATCCTTCTACGGAGTACTGGCTAGAATGCGGCCATTCTAGGCACACGCTTTGCATGGCTCTTTGATCTTCAACAAAGAGCGCGACGGATTTCTTTGAATTATTTTCAAAATCGCGGCGCCGAGGCAAAGGAGGCGCAGCATACTCGATGAAAAGAGTTCAGCTTAGTTTTGATCTGCCAGCGAGATGCGCGGCATGATGACAGTACCTTTTTCCCTGGTGGATCACAAAATGCATTCACAAGGCGCTGGCGGGCTCGCTTGGATGCTTGTCCGGTGGCGGGGCAGACCGATCGTCGCCTATAGTGTCGCCGCCGCTGCTCCATTCGGCGTCCTCGCACTGAGATTGGCCCTGTCGCAGTTCACCAGCGACGATCTTACCCTATTGCCGTTCATTCCCGCTATTCTCGTGGTCGCAATCATCGGCGGCGGAAAGCCGATTTCTCTAGCGGCGGGCATGTCGCTTGGCGCTGATGTCCTTGTTCAGCGGCTGAGCGATGCGGCTTACGCGACGGTCTTTGAACTGGTTTCCTTTGGCGTTGCGGTGCTTCTGATTGCTTGTCTGGGAGAGGTGTTGCAGGCGACGAGACATGCCATCATCGAGAGTGAGATTGCCCCCACTGCGCATCTGACATCGATATTGGACAAAGTGCCCGATGCGATGGTGATCACGACCCGCGACGGTAAAATTGTGTCCTTCAACGCCGCCGTCTTGCGGCAGTTCGGGTATGCAGAACAAGAGCTCGTTGGCGCGAACCTGCGACTGCTGATGCCTGATCCTTTTCGCGCCGTCCACGGCAGCCATATGCAACGGCAACTTGGAAGGGGCGAAAAGCGCGTTCTCGCAGATCAAGCAGTTGTCGGACGCAGGAAGAACGGATCGACGTTTCCCCTCAAGTTAACCGCGAGCCAGCTGGAATCGGGTGGTGGCTTATTTTTCATCGGCTTCCTAAGAGACCTTACGGAGCGGGAAGAGGCTGCTGCTCACCAGCAGCGGATCCAGGCGGAATTGGCAAGATTGGCCCGCCTGAGCGAAATGGGCGAAATGGCATCCGCCCTTGCGCATGAGCTGAACGAACCGCTGTCGGCGATCGCAAATTACGCTTTCGGGTGTACGAAGCTCTTGAGCGACATGGACAACAATGTCCCAACGGTCATGAGAAACGCTTTGCAGGAGATTGAACGTCAGTCCCTTAGAGCGGCAAAAATTATCAAACATCTCAGAGAGTTCGTCACGACAGGTGAAACGGAAAAGGGCCTCGAAAATATCCGCACGCTGGTGGAGGAAGCAGGCGTCCTTGCGCTTGTAGGTTCCCGAGAAAAAGGCGTCAGGACTGTCTTCGAATACGTGCCCGGCGCCGAGATGGTGATGGTCGATCGTGTTCAGGTCGAACAGGTCATCATTAATTTGATGCGAAACGCCATAGAAGCTATGCGCCACGTCGAGCATCGTGAGCTTACGATCCGCACGATGCCCACGCAGGAGGATGAAGTCGCCGTTATCGTGGAAGACACCGGCAAAGGCATTCCGGAAGAAATTGCCGCGGAGCTCTTCGAGCCATTCGTCACGACAAAGCCAAGTGGAATGGGTGTCGGCCTTGCGATCTCGAAACGTATTGTCGAGGCCCATGGAGGTGAAATGACGGTCTCAAGAAACGCGGCTGGCGGAGCTACTTTCCAGTTCACGCTTCCCGCCTATACGGAAGGACAAACGTGTGAAACCGACTGACTATACGATCCATATTGTCGATGATGAAGAGCCGGCGCGCAAATCGTTTGCCTTCATGCTGACCATGAACGGCTATGCCGTCAAGGTGCATCAATCGGGAGCCTTGTTTCTTTCCTTTGCGCCGGGCATCCACAACGGAATTCTTGTTACGGATCTCAGAATGCCAGAGATGTCAGGTATAGATCTCATCCGTCAGCTTAGCGTGAAAAAGATCTCAATTCCGTCAATCGTGATCAGCGGACATGGCGATGTGCCGGTGGCAGTTGAGGCGATGAAAGCCGGTGCGGTCGACTTCATAGAGAAACCCTGCGAAGACGCCGTTATCATTGAGGCGATCGAACGAGCGTCGGACCATTTACATGTTAATGGCGCTAACGTCGACGAGAGCCTTGCCATTCAAGCGCGCATCGAAACCTTGAGCGAGAGGGAGCGCCAAGTGCTTCTTGCCGTCGTGGTCGGCCTTCCGAACAAGTCGATTGCACATGATCTGAATATTAGCCGCCGCACGGTGGAGGTTCATCGCGCCCGCGTCATGTCGAAAATGAGAGCAAAAAGCATCCCGCATCTGGTTCGTATGGCTGTTGCGGTGGAGATGGGGCCCTTCTAGCTTCGTAGTGTTGATCTCGCCGCATTCGGGGTCCTGCCGTAACCTTGCGAACGGGAAGGGTCGTCATGGCATCTGTTTTCCCAAAAACTCTAAATTGATCGTCATTGCTCGATGACGGGATTATATAATCGAAGGCAACTTTGGAGGCGCTTTCGCGGACTTAGCGGGCCCATCCTGCGCGTCGAGACGTCTTTGCCGAAAGACTCGCCCGCATTATTTTCTGACCGGGCGGCGCCACGATTTCTTATGACGACGACAAGCTGCTGCCTCTAGTGATGAACACCCTTCGAAAGGGATCGGAATAAATCGCCGGCAATTCGCACGAGATGCCGGTTAAGTGTTTACCCTTAGTGATAAAACCGAATTTATCGCTCCCATAAGAACCGGCAATCTTGCCCCGGAACATGGGGAATACCAGATGCAGCCGAAATTCATGCCCGCAGCACAGCCTTGGACCTCGCCGACGAAAATTGTGGGGCCGCAAATTGGGGGAGCGCACATCGCCGTCACATATGAGCGCGGCCAAGAGATATACGCTCAGGGCGGGAGCGCCGATAAGTGCTATCGGGTTTCTACCGGAGCTGTTCAGGTATGTCGCATCCTTTCCAACGGGGGGAGGCAGGTCGTCTCCTTCCATGTCGCGGGGGAAATGTTCGGCTTCGAAGCTGGCTCTCAGCATCGTTACTTTGCCGAAGCGCTCGCCCTGACAAGAATAGTGGCGTTTGAACAGGGCCTTGCTCAGCAGCGGCATTTGCCGGAACTCCTTGCACTTGCTCTTGAAGCTATGGAACGTGCTCAGGAACACCTTCTGCTTATCGGACGGCAGTCTGCGATTGAACGGGTGGCCACATTTTTGTTGGATCTCTGCGAGCGCCTGGGAGGCACTCGGCAGTTTAGATTGGCCATGTCGCGGCAGGACATTGCGGACTATCTCGCCTTGACGATCGAGACGGTATCGCGTGCCATGAGCGAGTTGAAGGAACAAAGCATAATCAGCCTGCGACATGCGCGAATGGTCGACATTCGGAAGCCTGATGCACTTCGTTCGCTCTGTGGCCATGTTGCCGGACTATCTTAGCTCGGCGCGACCTGTGCAATGCAGGACGTTGCGGCCTTCGGGCGGAAAATCGCGATTTGCGCCCGCGTGTCATTTCATCTGGGACATTGTCTTGCGGGCCCACGTCAACTTGTTTCAGGTCCTTGTCTGGAACTGATGGCGTGGCCCGTAAACGACGGTCACCTTCCGTCAGGCGCGCTTCAGAGCCTGTCAGCAGGAGTTTTGTGGATCGATGCCGATCCCGTTGGTAACGACATCGGACATTCGGGCATTGGCCTGAACGGCACGACCGTCCCGCATCATCATCAGGAAACCCTCCGCCACCATGCCTGGAGCGAGGGGCCAGGTGCTGCCCCCAACAGGAAGGAGATCAGATCGTAGCGGCTGTCGTCCACCGCGAGATCCAAACCGAGAATGGCTTCTCCGTATTGCCTAATGGCCTCAAGACGCCGGCGCCGGCGGCGTCTGGAAAAGAAAAGAGGTCGCCCTTCGGCTGGATTGATCCGGTGGCTGAGATTATTGGCCGCCACCATGGCCTGTCGTCCCTGCCTGCGAACAGCGCCGTCCGCGAGCGTAGCGGAAGCCGGAACATGTCCCGGCAAGATCGATCGCACCTGCTATTTCGAAGGCCGATGCGGTGTGCGAGCAGGGTCAGCGCGGTGTCGTTACGAACGATGCCGCAGCCCTCAACGGCAGCCTCAGCGGCCTTCGCCGCACGTCCGCTGAGCGTCTCGGCATCGTCAAGCCAGTGGCGCGGGGATGCCGATCCGGCGCGCGATTCAGTCGGGTTCAAGGCCGAGCCCCGATTCAATCCGGGCATTCTTGACGCGTCAATCGGGCACCGCATGGCCGAGACCTACCAGAGAAGACGAGCGCTTCCCTGATAGCCGCCCAGCCCCCAGAAAGCCGCAGTAAGCCTTTCGCTTTGACGCTCTGCGAGCTTTACGATGCGCTCGACGACCGGTTCCGTCATTTAAAGACAGGCACTATCCCGTCCGCTTCGCGCGAGCAAGCCGGCCATCACAAATCGCTTGGTTTTACGCAACAACCGGAGAGGGATAGCCGATAAGGCTCTCTGGGAAAATCATCACCAGGGTACGGTCCTACTTTTCCTGCTAACCAAATGGGATATAAGCGGACACGAAGATGCGCCGACCCTTGGCTCGGCCGTTCACATCGGAACCAATGACGATTGCCGCTGACTTCATTAAGGAGCTTGAAGGATGTATTCGCGAATTCTCGCTGAATTTCAAGGGGATCGTGGTGGTTTGAAAATGGTCCCAGCGAGCAATCGTTTGTCGCTGATTAAATTAGATCGCCGATCTCGCAGCCGTGATTTGACTTCATCGTGCATCGGATTACTGAAGCAAATTGGCTAAGCTCTCTAAAGTTGTTATAACCTGACAATGTTCCCCTCGGAACGGACAGAAGACGACCTCAAAGGGGCAAAGGCAAGCAGTTCAAGTCCGTCCACGGCGATCCACGCTGACCGGCGATTGTTGAAAAATAGGGACAGGCGGTGACGCAAGATCTAGAAAGTTACAAAAGTGCGAGAGGCCTCGTAGATACCACCGATCCGGAAGTCGACAAGCCGATCTACCGCAAGCCCGGTTTTGACGGGAAAGTTGCGACGCTAGGAGATATGGAAGAACTGATCAGCGCATTTTTAAAAAAAACGCGCGAGGCCGAGGGCCTCGCTCGCGCGGATCTTGCGCCAATGCTCGGTCTGTCGACACCCGTGTACGGACGTTACGAGCGGGCGTTTTCAAGGATGACGGTCACCCGAATGATCCATCTCTGTGAAATTCTCGGCTTTATGCCCATAGATATGCTCTTTGAAGCGGCGCCCCATCTTTGGGGGCGCACGCCTGAGGAAGCCGAGGATCGTCTCACTCTGGACCGAATTATCAGAACCCTTCCGAGCGAGGCAAAGCGCGATCTCGTTCGGCTGCTGAAGCGTATGGTGCCTCAAGATAACGGGAGCTAATGAGACATCAATCGCAGGTAAGCTTGGCTGTCTGGTAGGCACTCCGGCAACGGACAGCGTCGGTCTTCACCGCGATCTCGCCGCAAAGTGGTTTTCATGATCATCTTTTTAAAGGAACCAGCGCCACAACTATAGAATCCTGGACCTCACACTCACTCGTTTTCCGGTCGGTCACCGCATGCGCCGACATCGTCGCTCACTTTGATCGTGGCGCATGAACAGTGTCGACTAGAACGCTGCACCGCTTAAGAGCGTGACCCACCAGTTAAGTTTGCCCGGCCATTCGAGTCCTTTGCTCAAGGTCGCGGCGAGCCGCCAGACCGAAGACCGAGCGGGTAAGATACAATCTGCCCGCGGCTGCGCGCTCGGCCATTGCGCGCAGATATCCGCCGGGCGAACTGACCTCCTGCCGATTTGCTTTTTCCAGAATAACTGCCACCGCCACCGCTGCTTGCTGTTCGCCCATTGCCTCCACGGCGCCACGGCGGGCATCCTCTGAGATCCCGACGAAGCGGCACAGCATCGGAGTCAGCCGAACAAACTCCTGGAAGCTCTTGGGAGTGCATCCAAGCTCCGCGAGGGCCGGGGCCGCCCGCAAGACATCCTTAAGCGCGATTAGAGCCTGCCGCTGAGGTTCTCGCTCGCTGACTGAGCCTCGCCAAAGGGTCGCGGTTTCTTCAAAAGCCGAGCTGCTGGCGGCGCTGGCTTTTGGAAAACTGTATTGTCCGACATGAGCCGAACCCTCTCGAACATTACTACTACGTTTTGATTGATAAGGAGGTGTAGTCTGTTTCTGCATGTCGTTTTCGACAGGCACGCATGTCGTTTTCCCTGCGCCGAGTTGGTCTTGAGGTCGCGGGTCAAGCCGCATCAGTCGGTCCATAGACCATTCAAGAAGGACAGTCGCACGACGCAGCATCCGGTTGGATGCTTTGGCAGCAATTCCGATATAATTGCTGATGCGCTCGACCCGGTCGGCAATGCGTTGGCGCATTGTTGCACTTACATCAGCGACAGCAGCGAGGGCACAACGGATATTGCGCAAGGCGCCTCGGTACCGTCGCAAGGCAGCTTCGGTCGCCCTCTTCTCCGCTCGGATGTCTTTTACGAGGCGAGTAAGCTCGCCATATCGCAGGACCAATATTCGAAGATCGACCCCGCATCCATCCGTTATGACGCCATCGCTGTTTCTGACGGGATATCGCTTATAGTTTCCACTGTCCTGCATCGTGATCAAACCCAGATCGAAAAGCTTGGAAAGCATTCGACTGACCCGGCCGGCCGAACGCCCGACCTCAAATGCCAATTGTCGGTTCGATTTGAACACGATTGGCCGCCCCGACGTATCGAAAGTATCGGCGGGGGCGGTGTTGATCAATATTAGCAACAGATGGCTTTCCGTTCCATTTATCAGGCCTGTGCAGGTCAGATTTTGAGCAAGCACAGCCAATTGGGCACGCGTCACCATTCCGATTTCTGCCGATTTTGCCCAGCGCCGGAATTCAGCCCTTTGGGGCGTTATCTTACGGCCGACCGGCCGTTGGCAGGTGGTCATATCTTCCATGTCCTCGTCTCCGTTCGGGACCAGGCAAAGCTCCGCCGTTCACCAAAGTGATGTTTTTTGTTGACAAGGAAGGAAGGGTCTGCGAGAAAGGTTTTGGCTAATTTATTCTCTTACAGACCCGCTTCCGGATTGCTTCGGGAGCGGTTTTTCTTTTTCTGGCCGGTTTTTTCTCTCCATTTCAAACCCGACGCACGCGTCGGGATGTTTGCGGTCGATACGCGAAAAGCATATCCCAACAAATCAATTTGGCGCAAGATATGTACGAGTTTGAGCTGCTACTTGAGGTCGCAGCGGGATAGTGACTAAACTAACGCATTGATTTTATTAATTGTTTTGAAAGTCTAAATGCCATTTCGATACCGTTTCGACCGATCAAATTTGGTTCGCCTTACGGACAAAATTCTCAAATTGGCCGATGCTCGGACATGGAGCCAATGACGCTTGACCGAAAACGCAATGCTCCTCCCGTACTTGACGTTGAGGATCAGCGTGCGAAACGTGGATGGCTGGATGAATAGCGACAGCCCGCTTTCCCAGCTGGTCATCATCGACCCGGGGGCTATCACAAGAGGCGGGAGGATTGTGCCGTGCGTGGTCGACGTAAACTCCATCCCCTCATTTTGGGTTTTGAGATCTGATCTCCTGGAGCAATGATTACCCGAGGTGCGTTGGATCGCCATCTCAGACCTGCAAACGGTGCGCGCGTTTTCCGGAGTTCCCTGAGATCTGCCAGCCTATTTAGCGGCAGCGCCACCGCAGCAAATTCATTAAGGGGTTGCCGCCTGGCAAATGAGTGAGTGAGTTGAAACCGAATACCTAAGCTTTTGCCGCCATGCCCGCGCGATCTTTCGCGAGCGTGGCGGTCGGATTTATTGTATCAAACCGCGATTTTCGCTCTCTTCGAGCACGGGAGAGCGACGATCAATGCGGACTTGCAAGCTTGCCAGTGCCCCGGCAACTATAAGACCCTTTGGCGTCATATCGCCGGCCGTGGCAAAGACTGGATCGAGCACCGGCCGGCAACATCGGAAGCGTGCCGCCGCATCCGCAATCGTGATCAATGGGGCACGATAAGGTTGTCCGCAGTCGCCTCCCACAAGGACAATTTTCCCCGCCAGAGGCTTTGGACAGCCATCAAAGATTGTAAAGGCGGTTAGCCCGTCACGCAACGCTTCTTCATCTACGAACAGCGAGTGCATATCGTCAAAGCGGATCATCTCGATTAGCCTGCTACCAATCAAGTCATAGATCGGAGCAATGCTTCCATCCTGAAGCTCAACCGCCCCAAAACGGGCGGTATCCGACTCTAACACGTACACGATATTTTTCATTTGCTTTAGCCTCCTATTTGAAGCGATCTCGTGCCCACAGAGATGAGGGAGAAGGGAGAGCTGTGATACCAACCATAGATAGCGGCGGCGCGACGCAATATGCTGTTCTCATAGGGCGTTGTAAATTGCCGTACGCGCCGATTTGGCACGTGTTTCGCAATCTGGACAGCTTTCCGGGTCGGCTGAAATTCTAAAGATTTGTACTGAAATCAGTTGAATCGAGCTGGTATTTCATAGGATACCTTTAGTGAGAACGCTTGAAGGTGAGCCAAATATATTTTGCGTTTTTTCGGCAAAAAAATGGAAAGCATTATGTCAGTCGACTCATTTTTTGAGCTGAGTATGCAATTTTCAGTAAGCGTAACGCGTGGAGAGCGCTGGATAACCCGATCGCCCGTCCCGACTTGTGACCTCAAAAAAACACGATCTGGAGGAGCCCATCTATGAACGGGTTTCGGCGATCCCCTCTGAGGCTGATGGCCTATCTCGCGTTCCCGCATGTCGATCATCAGACCTAAGCGACAGAGAGCCGCTTCGGGGTCGCAGTGAACAAAAACCACAGGAAAACCACCCTACAGATTCTAGACATCGCATTGATGCGTTTCTCACGATATCGGATCGGTCGGGAACGCCATGCCAGTGCGGTGCGTAACCTGGCGATAGCCAATTTGGTGCGATTGTGTTTTTTCTTGCACCAAGAGAAACCAGTGCCGATTTCAATTATGTATTGAAAAACAATAATAATATGCGAAATTAGTGCACGTTTGACGAATTCGCTTGATAGAAAGATGCGCCAAAAATGATCAAAAATGCAACGTTACAGGTTTTAACCTTAACGTTTTTCCGTATAAAAGAGATCTTGCGCGTTAACCCTCAGTCTCAGCAATGGCAGGTCCATCTTTGAAGCAATGGATTAAAGAACTCGGTTTACAGCAGGTCGTTGACCCACGCATAGACAAACCTGTCTATCGGAAGCCTTTTGATGGGCGAATTGTGCTTAGCGCCGAACTGGAAGAACAGATCTGCACCAGTCTTCGCGGCGCCCGCGACAGACGAAAACTGCCTCGATCGAAACTTGCGCCCCTGCTTGGGCTGAGCGAACAGGTTTACGGCCGCTACGAAAATAAGATCTCCCGCCTGACGGTATGCCGGCTAATTCATCTCTGTGAGGTTCTGGACGCCACTCCGGAGGAAATTATCGCGCCAGCAGCACCCCATCTCTGGGGTGGGACTGAAGCAAAAGCGGTTCTGCTATTGGCCTCAATCGAAAAGTTGCGGACCTTGGACGAAGAGACTCTGCGAGATGTTTTCAGCTTGTTAGGTCGCATAGGCGAGACCTGCGGCCAAAATGATGGCCAGACAGTAGGCGATCCTGAATGCCGCAATGGTGTCGAAATCGCAATTGGTAAGCAAATTGACGGCAGCAAATGACCGAAATGCGTTGCGCTAATTGAAGTAAATCCATCGTGACATTTCCCGGCCACTCCTCGAACATGTATTCTGCTGCTTTGTCCGCACTACCTATGGTAATACCAATCGGCATTGCTGCTGACTCTTGAGGGTTCACAAAACGCGATGAATCTGAATCCATGGTGCAAACGGGAGGTTTGCCATGGGATCAGCACTTCGGCTTCGGACGGATTATGTTGGCGATGACTTGCGCAAGGCGGCGCGGCTGTCGAAAGATGCCGCTCAGACGCGGCGGCTTCTGGCTCTCGCGCAGATTTATGATGGAGCGACGCGCGGCGAGGCCGCGAGAGTTGGTGGCGTGACTGTGCAGATCGTGCGGGACTGGGTCGAGCGCTTTAACACGCAAGGCCCTGAGGGTCTTTTAAACGTGAAGGCTCCGGGCAAGCGTCCGAAACTCAACGACGATCAGCGCCAGGAGCTTCGTCGTCTTGTGGAGAAGGGGCCGATCCCGGCGATTCACGGCGTTGTGCGCTGGCGGTTGAAGGACCTGGCACGCTTGATATTCGAGGACTATCGGATATCGCTGGACGAAAGCACCGTGGGACGTGAGTTGAAGGCCATGGGCTTTGCCAAGCTGTCTGCCCGTCCTCGCCACTATGCCCAGAACGAATTGGCGGTGGAGGATTTTAAAAAACGTATGGCCCGCCCGTCTGCAAGAAGATTTTACGGTGTTCTGATCAGTCTGCGTCAACGTATACGGTCTCATGGGTCGCCCCCATGGCCAAGATGGACATCCGCGCGTCTAGAGCCCCATAAGTTTCTCGGCATCATGTGCCATTTTTTAAACCGGGCTTTCCAAACGCCGATCGACTGTCAGGCCATCTTCACGATCCTTCCTGCAAACCTCATTGGGCTACGTGTGCGATAGCATGTTCCGACCCAATTATGCCGTCGCTACCAGGTAACCGCGTTCGAAGCGTGTCTCTTTGCGTAAAGCGGCCCAAGCGATACGCGCCAGCTTGTTGGCCAACGCCACCACCACTGCGTTCCGATGCACGCCTCTCTCGATCATTGCTGTCAGCCATCGCCCCAAAGGAGTGTCGCTTTTTGAAAGCGATGGCAATGCCGCACGCGCGCCATGGATGAGCAAAGTGCGCAGATAGGTGTTGCCACGCTTGGATATCCCAAGCAGCCGTGCCTTGCCGCCCGTGCTGTATTGTCTCGGAACCAACCCAAGCCAGGAGCCAAGGTCTCGGGCCTTGGCAAAGCTGCTTGCATTACCCACGGCCGCGACCAAAGCCGTCGCGTTGAGCACCCCAATGCCAGGGATCGAGGTCAACCTGCGTGTGGCGGCATCGTTGCGCGCCAGTTGGACAAACTCATCGTTCAGCGCCCCAATCTTCGCGTCGAGCTCTTTCCATTCGGCACGCAGCCCGTCAATCAGCTGACGCATGCGGGGCGACAAGGTCTCATTGCCCTCGGAACGCATGCGATCCAAATCAAGCTCGAACTTTCGCCTGCCAGCAGGAAAGATCACCCCGCGTTCCAGCAAGATCGCTCGCAATTGGTTGAGAAGGTTCGTTCGTTCGGCTACGAGGCGCGAACGCACCCGATGCAACGTCTGGATATCTAACTGCTCCTGGCTCTTGAGTTCAACGAAACGCATTGTCGGCCGTGAAGCGGCCTCCGCGATCCCCTCCGCATCGCGGTCATCGTTCTTCTGCGCTTTGATATATGGGCGAACGTATTCGGGCGACATCAACCGGATCTGGTGGCCTTGCGCCATAAACAGGCGTCCCAGATGATGCGCGCCGCAACATGCTTCCATTGCGACCACACAGGCCGGAAGCTTCGTCACATAGTCGATCAGCGTCTGCCGGCGCATTGTACGACGAACGACCACGGCACCGGCCGCATCGACGCCAACTATGCTGCAAGAGTTCTTGCCCAGATCAACACCGAGGATAGCAATAGACATTCGCTCGTTCCTTTCTCTTTCCCGATATCAGCATCCTACTCGATGCTGGGTGAAAGGGCGGGCCATTCCATAAGTTTCCCGGAAGAGATCAGCGCGATCAGCAAGACCCTCGCTCCAGGCACAGAAATAGAGCTGTGGTGGCAAGATGAAGCCCGCATCGGGCAAAAGAACAAGATGACGCGGCGATGGGCGCAACGGGGAACGCGTCCATCGGCCCCCCACGATCAGCGAACGCTATGGACCTACATATTCGGGGCGATCTGCCCGAAGAAGGGTAAGGGTGCAGGCATTGTCATGCCCTGGTGCGACACAGAGGCAATGAACGCGCACCTTCAGGAAATCAGCCGCGAGGTCGATAACGGTGCGCACGCGGTTCTGATCCTCGATCAGGCGGGTTGGCATTCATCGGCCAAGCTGATCGTGCCGGAAAACATCACCCTGCTCTTCCTGCCGCCGCGATCCCCAGAACTGAATCCTGTTGAAAATGTCTGGCAATTCCTGCGCGACAACTGGCTGTCGAACCGCGTCTTCACATCCTACGACGACATCGTCAATCATTGCTGCGCCGCTTGGAACAAGCTGGTCGACCAGCCCTGGAAGATCATGTCAATCGGAATGCGCGACTGGGCACATCGGTTCTGACCAATGCCGATTGGTATAAGATATTAACCGACCCGACGCGTTTCGAGCGTCACTGGTAGCGTCCACCAGTGTAGCGTCATCTTCGTTTCTTCCGAACCGCGATGAACTGGGTTCCGACGGAACACAGGGAAGCGCTTCAGTGCGAGTGCCACTTCCCAGGGATGCCGATCTCAGGGAGAAACCAAAATGATATTCACTCAAGCCGACCTTGATATCGCAAATCGCCATATTGCCGAAAGTGAAGAACAGGTTTCACGGCAGGAGCGAAAGGTGACTGTCCTTCGTATGCAACACTTGGATACGGAATTGGCGGAAAACATTCTGACGGTTTTTTACGAAACGCTGCTGATCCATAACGCCAGTCGCGACATGATTGCTGCTCAGCTGAGACAGAAATGATCGCAATGCCTCTCCAGTGTGGTGAAGCATCCAACGGGCATCGGCATAGTTTTCGACGACGTCGGTCTATCAATTGGCGGTTTTCGCATGGCTGGTAACGGAGTGTGGAATGCCGCACCAGAAGTGTGGCTAAGCCGTACCGGTACTTTTCGATATGCGTGTATTCCACCCCTTTTGCACCACCAAGCACATTACCGCTGACCAGAATGTTTACCTGCTGGCGGTACAAGTTCACACACATTGTTATTTTAAACTGGCGTTCTATCGACGGCATCAAAGACATTCCTGCCAATCTGCCTTGCACCGTTCGCCGACTTGCCAGATCCGTTGAAAGCCAGGTGCTTCGATGGCCTCTCTTCCCTATAAACTCTAAGCCGATCTTGCGAGTATCCGCATGAGATGGGCTCCAGCAACATTGCTGGCATCCACTCAATGCTCTGCCGACGGGAGGGCAAGGCGCGATGCTTCCTGTAATAAAATCCCGCGCATCCATAGGCTCGCCGGATCACTGTTTTGAAGCGCAGGCCATTGAACGGCCTCTGTGAATGGGGGAAGCGGCAGTGGAAGGTCCATGATCCGAAGGGGCAAAACTTCTGCGAAATGTTGCGCCAGTCGCAACGGCACGGTCGCTATGCGATTGGTATTGGACAGAACGGGCAGGATCATGCTGAAGCCCTGCACGACGACCTCGATACGTCTCTTAAAACCGTGTTCGAGCAAATACCATTCTTCGATTGATGGTCTTCGTGAATTCCCGAATTTGGCCGCGACGTGCCCCATGGACATGTATCTGTCGAATGTAAGCGGCTGTGATAGCTCTTGGTTCCTGCCACAGCCCACGCATACGAGCCTTTCCTCAAACAGTTTCGCTCGAGGATGTCCAGTTGGCATGAACACGTCCGGGAGAATGATAAAATCGACTTCGCCACGGCGCAAAAGCTCGTCGTAATCATCGGCGAGGGGCAGGAATTCGAAGCTCACGCCTGGGGCTTCCCGCGCAGCACGCTTCACGACCTTTTCCATAAACACGAGTGTGAGGAAATCGGAAAGAATGATCCTGAAACGGCGATCCGACTGAAAGGGATCAAACGGCTCCCAGGAAATGATCGAAAGCTGGATATGGAGTAAGGCTTCACGTACGGCCGAAACCAGGCCCTTCGCACGCGGCGTCAGGACAAGTTCGCGACCATTCATCGTAAACAGTTCATCCTCGAAATAGACACGCAATCGGCCCACAGCAGCGCTCATCGCAGGCTGGCTGAGATTGATGCTGCGTGCCGCGGCCGTCAGGTTACGCTCGGTCATCAATGCGTCGAGCGCGACGAGAAGATTTAAGTCCAGTCCTTTGAAGCGCATCTTTTCCTTCATTCAAGATGTGGATGGTTGCCATCCAAACAATCAATTTTACCGATTCGGCATGATGGTGCATGAGGAAAATGTCGATAACCTGACAAGTATGTCGATTAGCAGACGAGTACATCGGCGTAAGCTTACGAACGACCGACGACGGTCGGAAGTATTCAGAGAGTTGATCATCTCAGACGCGAGCGAAATAGAAAGGTTCTACTATAACGATTGTATGCCGTTGCGACCGCCTGGGGCGTATGACGTGGGTAGACGAGCAGTTGCTGCAATCACACGATGTTTCCCTCAGAACTACAGCAGGAAAAAGGAGGTCTTTGCATGCGCTCAAAGGTGCGGTGGAGACTGTGCTGGGAAAACGAGTTGGAACTCGCCGAGCATATCGAGCTCGCCGACTTCTTTCGGATGACCTATGGGCCAACCGGGCCCTTTAATGCAAAACCATTCGAGGGCAGTCGAAGCTGGGCGGGAGCAAGGCCCGAACTTCGTCTCATCGCCTATGATGCTAATGGTGTCGCGGCTCATCTGGGCTTGCTGCGCCGATTTATTAAAATTGGCGCAATTGATCAGTTGGTGGGTGAGCTCGGACTATATGGCGTACGTCCGGATCTCGAGGGATTGGGGATCGGGCATTCAGTTCACGCCATGCTTCCTGTATTGCGCGAACTCGCCGTTCCATTTGCTTTCGGCACCGTTCGGCCCGCATTGCAAAAGCATATCGAAAGGTTCGGCCGTTACGGTCCGGTAACGATCTTATCGGGGATTCGTGTGTCGTCCACTCTACCGGAGGCGCGCCTCGACAAGCCGCCCACACGCATTGACGACGCGCTTGTCATCGTCCTGCCGATTGGAAGATCCATCTCCGATTGGCCTGCCGGCACGGTAATCGATCGGAACGGGCCAGAGCTATGACGCAACTCGATTGCTTATACGAAATGCCCAATGCGTGCGATGACGCCACCGACCGGCCGAGCATCTATCTGACATTTGACGACGGACCTCATCCCTTCTGTACGCCTGAGATTCTAGACGTGCTGGCGCAACATCAGGCGCCCGCAACCTTCTTCGTTATCGGAACTTACGCAGCCGAGCGGCCGAAACTCATCCAACGAATGATCGCCGAAGGGCACAAGGTCGCCAATCACACGATGACCCATCCGGACCTGTCCAATTGCGGTCCCGGCGAAATAGAACATGAGATATCTGAGGCGAGCAGGGCTATCAAGACTGCATGCCCGCAGGCGTCGGTGCAATATATGCGCGCTCCCTACGGGAGCTGGACCCAAGACGTTCTTTCCGTGTCGGCGAGCGCAGGGCTGGCGGCCGTCCATTGGTCTGTGGACCCGCGAGACTGGTCTCGTCCTGGCGTCGATGCCATTGTCGATGCAGTGCTCGCCTCTATCCGTCCCGGGGCAATCGTTCTGTTGCACGACGGATGCCCTCCAAGCGAGGCGAAGCCGAGCGTAGATAGCAGTCTGCGCCGTCATACCATCATGGCACTCTCTCGCATCATCCCAGTCGTGCGCGACCGCGGATTTTTAATCCGCTCGCTTCCTCAACATCACTGAAAGCGATATTCATGAATCTGCTCGACGCAACCAGCACTGCCGCTATCTCGCTTTATGCGATGCTCTCGACGGCTTATAAAAGCATGCAGGTCGTTTATGCTCGGCCAATCGAGGAGCCATCGACCTCTGCAGAGCCCATCGCTTCGGCGCAATGGCCGAGCGTCGATGTCATCATACCCTCCTTCAATGAGGATCCGGGCACACTCTGGGACTGCCTGGAGTCCATCGCGCAGCAAGAATACGCTGGGGATTTGAATGTCTATGTGGTTGATGACGGTTCCAGCAATCGCGACGCCATCACGCCCGTCCACACGGCGTTTGCACGCGATCCAAGATTCACATTCATTCTGCTCAGGGAGAATGTTGGAAAGCGCAAGGCGCAGATAGCAGCGATACGCCGTTCCTCTGGGGATTTGGTCCTCAACGTCGACTCCGACACCATTCTCGCCCCAGACGTCGTCGTGAAACTTGCACTCAAGATGCAAGATCCGGCAATTGGCGCGGCTATGGGCCAGCTTGCCGCCAGCAACCGCCACGAGACCTGGTTGACCCGTTTGATCGACATGGAATACTGGCTAGCCTGTAATGAGGAGCGCGCGGCACAGGCTCGTTTCGGTGCTGTCATGTGCTGCTGTGGCCCATGCGCCATGTACCGCCGGACTGCGCTTACCATGCTACTCGACCAGTACGAAACGCAAATGTTCCGGGGAAAGCGAAGCGATTTCGGCGAAGATCGTCATCTTACGATTCTCATGTTGAAGGCCGGATTTCGAACCGAATATGTTCCAACCGCCATCGCGGCAACTGTTGTTCCAAACAAGCTGCGCCCTTATCTGCGTCAACAACTTCGCTGGGCACGCAGCACTTTCCGTGACACGTTGCTTGCAATGAACCTTCTGCCTGGTCTTGACCGTTTTCTCACGTTGGACGTCATTGGTCAGAACCTCGGACCGCTCTTGCTCGCCCTATCGGTGCTAACCGGACTAGCGCAGTTCGCGCTCACCGGGACCGTGCCCTGGTGGACATGCCTGATGATCGCATCGATGACCATGATCCGCTGCAGCGTCGCAGCGGTTCGTGCTCGCCAATTTCGATTTATCGGCTTCTCCCTGCATACCTTCATCAACATCTTTTTCCTGCTGCCCTTGAAGGCCTACGCGCTCTGTACGTTGAGCAATAGCGATTGGCTGTCGCGCGGCTCTGCTGCCAAGGCAACAGGCAAGGGTGGAAAGCTGGACGCCATCCAAGACCCGGTTGCTGCATCAAGCCCGAGAGAATCGCAAGAAAATGAAGCTCCGCTTCGCCGGCACAATCTTGCGAGAGATGCTACCAGATCGATGGCATATGACGGCATTTGCACCGACCAGTAATGATCGCTCTATCAAGGTAGACGGCTTGAAAACGCACGACAATTATCAACTTTTAAATCGCGAACTGGCTGCAGATGATCCGTGGCGCCTCGACGGAAATCCGTTCGAACGCAAGCGTCACGCGCAAATGCTCCTGCTGTCGCTTGCCCAGGGGCCCATCGCAAATGCACTCGAAGTCGGGTGTGCGGCCGGCGCCTTCACGGAAAAACTGGCGCCCCATTGCCAGCGCCTCACCGTTATCGATGTCGTGCCAGAAGCGATTGATCGAACACGCCGGCGCATGAACAAGCCGGCACATATCAGCTGGGTTGTCTCAGACGTACAACAGTTTTCCTCTGAAGAGCTTTTCGATCTGATCGTGGTTGCAGAAGTTCTTTATTACCTCGGAGACATTGCCGAGATGCGAATGGCAGGTGGGAACCTGCTTCGCATGCTTGCGCCGGGCGGGCATCTGGTCTTCGGCTCGGCTCGCGATGCGAACTGCCAGCGCTGGGGTCATGTTACCGGCGCTGAGACGGTCATTGCCATTCTCACCGAAATGTTGGTCGAGGTAGAGCGTCTTGAGTTACAGGGGGACTCGGACAACGAAGACTGCTTGCTCGTCCGTTTCCGCAATCCGGTTTCCTCTTCCTAATCAATTGAAGTTTCGAGCTTAGACATGGAGACACTATGCGCATCTGTGGTATAAAGCTGACCCATGACGGGGCGATCGCCCTTATCGAGGACGGACGGCTAGTCTTCTGCATTGAGCAGGAGAAGCAAGACAACAATCGCCGATACCAAACCATCGACAATCTCGACGCAATTGTCACCGCGTTGGCGGAACACGGTCTTAATCCAAGCGACGTCGATCAGTTCGTCATCGACGGATGGGATGGTGAGATCGAGTCGCGTTTCCAGGTCCTCAGCGGCGCGGCTCCCGTCACTCTCACGGGGGCGCCCTACGTTGAACGCCACCCCGACGGTCTTCTCGATTCGCTCGACGGCTCCGGCCTTATTCTCGACGACCGGGTTCTTTCTTATAAGAGCTATCCGCATGTTACCGGCCATGTGGCCTCCGCATACTGCACCAGTCCATTCGCCAAGGCTGGTGAAGCCGCGTTCTGCCTGGTATGGGGTGGCTGCATCTTCCCGCGCCTCTATCACGTCGATGGCCACGGAGCGCGGTTCCTTGAGTCCTTATTCCCGATGATAGGGCAAGCTTACGCTGCCGCGGGCCATTACTTCGGGCCATATAAGCAGCCAAGCCGCGCGGGCTGGGACCTCGGTGTCGCCGGCAAGCTGATGGCCTATATCGCGCTTAGCTCGATTGATGAAGACATCGTCGCGGTGTTCGAAGAGCTCTACGAGGAGCACTTTTCAGGCGATGCCGAGCGAGCCTGTCGCTATCGCGCAAACATCAACGACGCTGAATCTTCCCTTATAGCCGTACATGACTTCTTCGATGCCAGCGTGGTCCGATTGGAGGATAAGGCGCCCGAAAACGTGCTTGCATCATTCCATTCTTTCCTGGAGCTTCTCTTAGTCCGTGAAATGGCGCTTGCCATGCAGCGCCACTCACTGCCAGGGCCGCGTAATTTATGCATAGCCGGCGGCTGTGGTCTCAACATCAAATGGAACAGTGCACTGCGCGAGACGGGCCTGTTCGATGCCGTCTGGGTTCCGCCATTTCCGAACGACAGTGGTTCTGCAATCGGTGCCGCCTGCAGCGCCATGGCGGCGCATGAAGGCTTTGTGCCGCTGGAGTGGTCGGTCTACAGCGGCCCGGCTTTGAAAAACGGCGATGCGCCGCCCGGATGGGAGGCTGCCCCGTGCAGCATATTAGAACTCGCCACGATCCTCGCCAGCAATAAGCCCGTTGTCTTTCTTGCCGGGCGCGCCGAGCTCGGACCCCGGGCGCTCGGAGGCAGAAGCATTCTCGCAGCCGCGACGTCGCCGCAAATGAAAGACTATCTCAACGAAGTCAAATTTCGCGAACACTTCCGGCCGGTGGCGCCAATATGCCTGGAGGACCTCGCGCCGGATATATTCAGTCCCGGAACGCCCGATCCCTACATGCTGTTCGACCACCAGACGCGCCCGGAGTGGAAGGACAAGATTCCCGCTGTCGTCCATCTCGACGGATCTGCACGTTTGCAAACCATTTCCAGGAGCTCTGAACACGCAGTTACCGAACTCCTCATCGAGTATGAAAAACTCACAGGCATTCCGCTGCTTTGCAACACGAGTGCCAACCTCCATGGACGGGGCTTCTTCCCGGATGCTGCCGCAGCCTGCGAATGGGGACGCATCGACCATGTATGGTGCAACGGCGTGCTCTTCACCAAGGAGCGGGTCGCCGAATTGGCGCCAGTTGGCGTCGCAGACAACATGAAGATGAGCACATGTCCACGGTAGCAATCGAACTTGCCGGTGTCACGAAGTCTTACGGCGAAAGGACCGTCGTCGACGGGCTGTCGTTTTCCGTTGGAGCGGGAGAATGCTTTGGCCTGCTCGGGCCGAACGGCGCGGGAAAAAGCACAATCGCGCGAATGGTTCTCGGCATGACTCTTCCTGATTCCGGCAAGATCAGCGTGCTCGGTGTACCCGTGCCGGCGCGCGCCCGCTTGGCACGCAGGCGCATCGGCGTCGTCCCTCAGTTCGACAACCTCGACGCCGAATTCACTGTGCGCGAAAATCTTGTGGTGTTCGGACGCTATTTCGGCATGAGCACACGCGAGGTCGAAAAGGTTATCCCGTCACTGCTCGAGTTCGCGCGCCTTGAGAGCAAGGCGCATGCACGCGTTTCCGAGCTGTCCGGCGGCATGAAGCGGCGCCTGACACTGGCGCGTGCGCTGATCAACGACCCGCAGCTGCTTGTCATGGATGAGCCGACGACGGGCCTTGATCCGCATGCGCGCCACTTGATCTGGGAGCGCCTGCGGGCACTTCTGGCGCGCGGCAAGACAATTATCTTGACCACCCACTTCATGGAAGAAGCTGAGCGTTTGTGCGATCGCCTGTGCGTCATCGAGAAGGGACGCATCATCGCCGAGGGCCGCCCGCATGCGCTTGTCGACGAGCAGATCGGCTGCCAGGTGATCGAAATATACGGCGGCAATCCGCATGAACTGCATTCAGCGATCCGGCCATATGCGCAACGGTTCGAGGTGAGCGGCGAGACGCTCTTTTGTTACGCGTCCGATCCGGAGCCGGTCTTGGCGCAACTGCGCGGGCGAACGGGCCTGCGTCTTTTGCAGCGGCCACCGAATCTGGAGGATGTTTTTTTGCGGTTGACCGGGCGCGAGATGGAGAAATGAATGATGGGTGAAGGTTATGCGACAACGCTGCCGGCTAACGCTTGGAACTGGATTGCGGTTTGGCGCCGCAACTATCTGGCATGGAAGAAGGTTGCGCTTGCGTCGATACTCGGGAATCTCGCCGATCCCATGATCTACCTGTTCGGTCTCGGTTACGGCCTCGGCATAATGGTCGGTCGCGTGGACGGGGCTCCATATATCGCGTTTCTGACGGGCGGCATGGTTGCGGCAAGTTCCATGACATCTGCAACCTTCGAAACGATTTATGCGGCTTTCGCTCGCATGCAATCTCACCGCTGGGAAGCAATCCTATACACACAACTGACGCTCGGCGATGTCATTCTCGGCGAATTGGCATGGGCGGCCACCAAGGCGTTTCTGGCCGGGACGGGAATTTTGATCGTCGCCACTATGCTCGGCTATGCGGCGTGGACGTCGATCCCCTGCGTGCTGCCGGTTATTGCGCTAACAGGGTTTGCATTCGCGAGCGTGGCCATGGTCGTCGTGGCACTCGCACCCAGTTACGACTATTTCATTTTCTACCAGACGCTCGTCCTCACGCCGATGTTGTTCCTCTGCGGCGCGGTCTTTCCGGTCGCGCAACTGCCGGGCGGATTTCAGGAAATGGCGCAGTTGCTGCCGCTCGCACATGCGATCGACCTCATTCGTCCAGCAATGCTCGGCCGGCCGGCGGAAAGCGTCGGCCTGCATGTCGGTGCGCTCTGCCTTTACGCGGCATTGCCGTTCTTCCTTTCGGCAACGCTTCTGCGGCGCCGTCTGATGCCCTGAAGCCGTGACCGCTTACGAAACGGAGTGATGAAATGCAGTATCGCGGACTCGGCCGCAGCGGCCTGAAAGTAAGCGCGTTCGGCTTGGGTACGATGGGCTGGGGAGAGCAGAACACGGAAGCCGAGGCACGCGCGCAACTCGGGGCGGCTCTCGATGTAGGCGTAAACTTTGTCGACACGGCGGAGATGTATCCTGTACCACCGCGCGTCGGGACGACGGTCTCTCGGCGCGCTATATCGACAGTTGGCTGCGCAAAACCGGCCGCAGGCAGGATGTGGTGCTTTCGACCAAAGCGGTCGGTCCCGTCCGGCCAGCCAAAGCAAACCTGCCCTATATCCTGGACGGCCGCGTCAGCTACACGCGCGCAAACCTTTTCGAAGCAGTCGATGCCAGCCTTCAAAGGCTGCAGACGGATCATACCGATCTGTTTCAGCTGCACTGGCCAGACCGCAGTACGAACGTCTTTCAATAGCCTGGCGTAAAGAACCAGCCGGAGAGCCCTTACGCTCGTCGGCGCAACGGCGAAGTTCTTGTGCGGGCGCCATCCCCACCTTTGTGATCAATAACAGTTGGAAACATGCGCAATGATCCATTCCCTACCGTCGCCGGAGCCATTTGTAATCCTTGCGATGCCGCGAACTGGGACGCACTATCTCGAAGCGTTGCTGAACGATCATCCAAATATCTTGAGCAACGGTGAGTTGCTCAACAGCTATGATGAAAATTGGCCCGATAAGGATCGCCTGAGGCACAGCGATCGCGAGCTTCTCGAGCTCGCCTACATGCGCTATCCACCAGCCAAGAAGAAGGTGACGCATGTCGGCTGTAAAATTAACGAGCCTCAATTTTATGAGCGTCCAGGCTTTTTCGACGAATTGGCTCGCTGGCAAGGCCTCAAAGTCATTTTGCTTACTCGCAATACATTGGAATCCCTACGATCGCTGGTGCAGGCAAGGCAAACGGGTCAGTGGCTGAAATTCAGCCCGGACCGTAATGAGCCCCCAAGTGTCTCGCTGTCAGTGAACGAATGCGAAGCCTATTTCAAAGCTGCCGACGATTTCCATGCGCGGGTCAAGGATGCGTTTGATCCGAGCAAACTGCTGATGATCGAATACCAGGATCTTCTTCTTAAACCGAGCGCATGCCTGGCAGCCGTTTTGGCCTTCCTGGGAGCTCCCGCGCATCGGTTTTCCAATCGCGCCACCATTCAACGGCAGGAAACACGCTCGCTCGCTCGCTCGCTGCGGAATTTTGTAGAGCTACGGCGGCACTTTGCAGGCGGCCCCTACGCGAAGTTCTTCGAGCTTGAGATCATGTCCCAGGACGTGGTGTAGCTTAGACGACCACGGCTCATCCCAGAGGGTCGGATGAGTATCAGCTTGCTGCTGGCAGGCTGATGAGCGGATCATCGCTCATTGTGGCGATTGTCTCAAGTGTCATGTAGCGGGATCGCTGGACGGCCCATTCATCGTTCTGTTCGAGCAGCAGCGCACCGACCAGGCGCACGATGGCGTCGTCGTTGGGGAAAATGCCGACGACCTCTGTGCGCCGC